>JAQUME010000006.1 GCA_028718245.1 Candidatus Omnitrophota bacterium | reverse complement strand
ATCAACTATGGCAACCCGTTTTTCCTGGGTTTCGGCATTAATTAAAATTTCCTTGGACATCTTTTACTTCGATCCCTTCTGGAAGTTGTTTTTGCAGCCTGTTCCTGAAATCAGCCGGCTCAACCGGAAATCTTAAGACTATGGAGGCTTCTTCATGCTCGCTTTCTACCCCTAATTTTAAAGCCCTCTTCAGGCTTAACTTAGGGTGAGGCGAAAAACCCTCCGACATCTTTAACGGCAGCGCAGCACGGCGCAAAGCGCGCATGAACAGGCGCATAAGGTCTAAATGCGAAATATAACGCATCAGGCCTTTCTTGGAAAAAATAAAATTTACTCTGTACACTTTTGTCCTTACTCTTTATCGCAGCTCTCCGCGATGATCAATCCGCCGGTAGATACGGTATAAGTATTCCTTCCCGTAAGCTTGCAATTTACCGGCAGGGACTGGCAATTATAGCCCTTCGGATCAACCCGCTGGCAATCATATTCATAGCCCTTTATCGGCGAATCCATGATGTAGTTCCTCTCCAGGTACACCGGATCGGATTTGGTAAGCTGGCTGATCTGGGAAGGATATTCCCCCTTATTGCTCCTGGCAAAGTTCTCAAGGGCGGTTGAGAGGGCTTTCAGGTTACCCTGGGCGATAAGCTGGTTCTGTTCGATGTTAAAAATGATCAGCCTGTGCAGGCCTAGACGCAATAAAAGCGCGCTTAGCGCTATGACGATCATGATAGTCACAAAACTTCTGGCTTTTTGGTCAAACATAGTTAGATTTTAGCACAAATTAAGGTTTTAGCAATTACTTTTACGGATCAGGGCTTTTCTTCGAGAAGCTGGCTGACTTTGCCCAAAAGGATAGCCGGATCAAAAGGCTTGGTTATATAGGCATCGGCTCCTGCATCCATGCCAGCCTTCACGTCGGACTCCTGGGCGCGGGCGGTAAAGATCACTATAGGTATCTGTTTATATTTTTCGTCGGATTTTAACATCCGGCAGACCTGATAGCCGTCAAGTTTAGGAAGCATAAGGTCAAGGATGATCAGGTCCGGGCTCTCGGCACGCGCCTTATCTAACCCCTCCTGGCCGTCGGAGGCAGCGATAACCCGATAATTATTTGCCTCCAGCCTTATGGAAAGCATCTCCACAAGGTCCGATTCATCATCAATAACCAGTATTTTCTTCTTATTATTATCCATTACTTAGGCCAGCTAGCTGCTTTGGAAGGGTAAAAATGAATTTTGAGCCTTTTCCGGATTCACTCTCAACCCTGATACTGCCATTATGCAGTTCTATCAGGCCCTTGGCAATGGAAAGCCCTAAACCCGTCCCCTTTTCGCCGTTGCCGGCGACCCGGCCGAATTGCATGAACTTCTTAAAGACCTTAGGCAGGTCTTCGGCCGAAATTCCGATACCGGTGTCACTGACCGCGAACTCAAACTCCTTGCCCTTATCAACCAGCGATATACCGATATGCCCTTTTTCGGTAAATTTAAGGGAATTGCCGATGAGATTGGTAAAGACCTGGATTATTCTGTCTTCGTCGATGTATAGATTTAACGCCCCTTCCGGCGGGAGGCTTACCTTCACCTCCAGGCCTTTTTCCTGCGCCTTGGCTTCAAACAAAGAAACCACGTTCTTTATCAAGGCCCTGGTATCAACGGATTTCTTTTTCAACTCCACCTTGCCGGATTCGATTTTGGAGATATCCAAAAGGCTGTTAATGATCCGGGCCAGGCGATCAATATTATCCCTGGAGGTAGTAAGGATCTTATTCTGGGTGGAGTTGATCTCTCCGATCACTCCGTCAAGGACGAGTGAGACCCCCTCTTTGATGATGGATAGCGGTGTGCGCAGCTCATGGGAAACTACGGAAACGAATTCGGTTTTCAGGGTATCCAACTTCAGCAACTCCCTGTTCTTGTTTTCCAACTCTTCGAGCATTTTCTTGCGTTCGGTTACATCCTCCTTGACCGCGATAAAATTAGTGATCTCCCCTTTCAAATCCCTGACCGCCGAGATATAAGCACTTTCCCAATACAAGGAGCCGTTCTTTTTCCTGTTATGGAATTCTCCGTGCCAGGTCCTGCCTGAAAGGATAGTTTCCCAAAGCACTTTATAAAATTCGGGTCCCTGCTGGCCTGACTTGAGTATACTCGGGTTCCGGCCGATCACCTCTGCCGCGGAATACCCGGCCATCTCTTCGAATTTAGGATTAACATAAGTTATGATACCGTTCTCATCGGTGATAGTCACCGCAGCCGGGCTCTGCTCAACCGCGCGGTTGAGTGTTATCAGCTTAGCCTCTTTCATTTGCAAATTTCCGATCATCTTGTCAAATGCCCTGGACAGCTGGCCGATCTCATCCCTGGCCGCGGTTGCGACTTTATGCTCTAAATTCCCTTGCCCGACTATCTCCATCCCTTTCTGCAGCTTGTAAATGGGATCCACGATAACTTTGGTAAGATACATACTTAATAAATAGGCAAATAGCGGCACGGTGAACAATATGGCCAAGAAGAGTATATAGAGCTTGGCTAAAGGCGCGAAGGCCTCTTTTTCGTCGATCTGCGCCAGGAGATACCATTGCATTTCAGGTATATACACATGGCTGCCCAGGACTTTTACCCCCCGGTAATCCGTAGAAATGGTCACCTGCCTGTCAAGCAGACCTTTCTTGAAACCGCTGATATCAACCCTCTGCTTTAGGAAAGTGTCTTTTAGGAATTTCGAAGGCGTGATCATAAAGCCGTTTCTATTTACGATATAGACCTCTCCGGACCTGGTGACACCGGCTGATTCCAGCATCAACTTATCTATCCCCGCCATTTTAATCCGGGCAACCAGCACCCCGATAAATTCACTGGTGTTACTGTCCAAGAAAGGAGCGGATACGGCGATAAGGCGCTCTTTTAACTGCTCGGAATAATAGGCGTCCTTGATAAAAACATTTTTTCCGGCATTGAGAAAATACTCGTCTTTAGATTTATCCAGCCCTATGCTGCCTTCGTCGGTAGAAGCAACCACCATGCCGGAAGCGTCTAAAAGTAGAAATTCATAAATTTCCGGGTCATCCTCCTTGGTCATCCTCAGCCTTTTCATGGCGATATCAAAGGCCTCCTTAGAATCCCTGGGATCATTCTTGAGCGCCTTCAAGAGGTTCTCTAAAACAACGCTGTTGGAGAACTGCACTGTGGAAACTTTAAGCATTTCCAGGTATGTCTCCAAATTACGGCTTCTTTGCTGAACGGTTATCTCCAATTGCGCATAGATCGCGTTACGAAGGTTATCCTTGGCGATAAGATAAATAATTGAGGAAGCGATGACGGTGATGAGTGTAATGAGGATTAAGAATGAGAGGGATATTCGATTGGCTATTTTCATGGATTTCTTGGCAATTAATGCTTGATTTTATTCTACCTTAATAAAATCACAATGCAAGAAATTTTACGCAAAACTGGCGGTAACATAGAGATACCGGAGCTTACTGCTTCCGGAATTTGTTACATTGTGAACGGTTTCAGGCGGGATATATACGAAGGTATGCTGCGGGGCCTTGATCTTTCTGCCTTTACCATAATGAATAAGGGCACTGCCTTTTAAAATAACGATCACCTCCTCCTTTTTTTCCGTTTTATGCTCTCCGATCGATTCCCGGGGCTTTAGGGTGACCAACCCTGAACGCAGGCCCTTGATCTTGGAAGAATTTCCTAACAGGCGCGTAAATCTTTGTGTTGACTTAAGTTGGGCGGCAAAAGCTTTAATCTTTTTCATGGTGCTTATAAAGTTTTCCCCCGGATCTTCAATCCTTTTTTCCGGAGCTCTTCTGTTTTCTCTTTGGAACAGGTCATGCACAAGAACATAGGTTTGGAATTCCTTTTATCGTAATTCGGAGCCCGGGCCAGCCTCCAGAGGCTGGTCTCTCTACCGCACTTATCGCACTTGCCTGTGTCTTTAAAATGCCATACCTCAACCGCATAGCTGGTAAAGATGAATTTATCCACCCAGAAAAATATCGCTCCTCCGATCAAATTCGCCAGCACCGTTGACCAGAGACCCGCGCCCATCTTACGCACCACAAGCCACAATATCGGGGTGCTTAACTGCCACCTGAATAAATACAAAAGAAAACGTTTCATTTTTCCTCCTAAGACCGAAAATTGTAACACAAATAATTCAGGGACACAATACTTAATTCTTTTTTAGAGAAAAATCGGAATTAAGTAATGTGTCCCTGAATTAACCGGGGTTATTGTGGTGCTCGATATGCAGATGCGGATGGGCGTGCACTTTGCCCATATGCTTGTGGCTATGGATATGCACGAGGTTATTGGCGCTGAGCAGGGCCGTATCGTTCAGGATATCCTCCGCAGGGCCGGACTTAACGATCTTTTTATCCATGCCGAAAACATAAACCACATCAGACATCTCCTCAACAATATGCAAGTCATGGGTAGAAGTAATGATCGTCGAGCCTGCCAAATTTTCTTCAATCAGCAGGTCGATGATATGCCTGGTGGTCAACGGATCGATGCCGGCAGTGGGTTCATCCAAAATAAGGACCTCCGGCTCGATGATCAAGGTAGATGCGATGGCTACCTTGCGTTTTTCCCCCACGCTTAATTGATGCGGCTGCCTTTCAAGCAAGGCCCCGATCCCTAAGCCCTCTACGAGTTTTTCCAGGCGTTTTACAATCTCATTCTTTTCCAGCCCCAGCTGCAAAGGCCCGAAGACAATGTCCTCTTTTACCGTCGGGCAAAACAACTGAACATCGGGATTCTGAAAAACAAAACCCACCCTGCGCCTGAAATCCCGCGAAAAGCCCGGATCGTAAAATATCTTTTCATTCAACTTGCGGCCCCGGAAACCAATTTCCCCCTTATCCGCGAAGATAAGTCCGTCGAGTATCTGCAGGAGGGTGGATTTACCTGAGCCGTTGGCGCCGATAACGCTTACTTTTTGCCCCTTCTTTATCTCGAGATCTATTCCGCGTAAGGCGGGAAATTTTCCCAGATAAGAAAAATAAACATCCTTTAACGCGAAAATCAGGTCATCCATAATATGATCAGGTATAAGGCCGCTACGCTAAACAGCCAAAGCCAGTCCTTAACCTGGGTCTTAAATTCATCCAATACCCTGGCCTCTCCCTCATAACCCCGGGAAAGCATTGCCCTGTACACCTCTTCATTCAGTTTTAATGAGCGGCTCCAGAGAAAAGCGATATTCCAGGCCACGATATTCTGCCCGCTTTTATAATGCACCAATACTCCGACCCGGCTTTTGATCGCCCGGTAGGTATCCTCGATCATACTCACAAAGAGATAAATATAACGGTAGCACATCCCCAGGGTCATCACAAAAACCTGAGGTATTTTAAAAATACGCAGGACCTTCAATAATTCAATGTGCCTGGTGGTAATGGTCAAAAGCACGGCAAAGGATACCGAAGCAGCCACTCGCATGATAAAGGTAACTGCGGCGGCTAAGCCCTGCCGGGTAATGGTCAATTTAGTCCCGAGAATATCCCAGGTAGCTAATCCTTCACCCGGGCTGAAGGTGCTGAATAATGCCGGGATGGCGATGAACAGCGCGAAGAGCGGTATGAACACCCAGGTGCGTTTAAGGAAAAATCCCAGATTTATCCTGGAAACCAACGCCAGGAACAGGCATAAACCATAAAGAAAAAACAAAGCCGGGATACTCCGGGCAAAAAGAACCTGGATGATGAACAACAGGAAGGTGATTGCTTTTACCCTCGGGTCAAGCGACTGCAGGAAACCGCCCCCTGCGGCATACTCCTCCGCGAAAACCGAATCTTTCAAAAATGATAGAGCGCCCATGATAGAACGCTCTATGAAGTTATTGTTTTTAGACACCAGGACTAATCGCCTTTCTTTGACAGAAACTTACCTATAATCAGAGCCACAAGTATAACGACAACTATACCTGTCGCGGCTGATATTATATAGGCAAAACTTAAACTGGGCAAACCTTTTTCCTCCCAGCCCTTAAACACGTAATCAGGCAGCGGCGCCTGCCAAAGGCCGGAAAGTTTGGCCAGTCCCTTGGGAATATAACCAACCATTTTCTGTATTTCATCGGCCCCCCATTCACCCCAGGCGCTGCCTGCCTTAAAATACTCCGGGAGCAAAAGCCCTAAGGGGGATAAAACGATCAATATCCCTATGCCGATCCATAATTTAGAAGTGAGCTTCATTATTCACCTGCCTTTCTTCAAGAAGTTCAGGGGAATGTTTCTGCAGATATTTGATTACCAGGGCAGTTACCAGCGCTTCAACCCATCCGAACAAAAGAAGATGTTCGACCACCATTGCCGGCACTGCCACACTTAACCCGTATGGACTGTAAAGGGCCTGGCCTCCGGCGGTATGATGCAATAACGGTTGCAGCCCGAATTCTATTCCCGTAAATAAAGCCGCCAGGTTCAAGCCAAGATATCCGGCAACCCCGGAAGCGATAACCCTTCTCTTTGAAGTTACAGGAGCGTTATAACTTATCATTTTATAGATGTAATATCCCGCAAACGGCATGATAAAAGCCATATTAAAACAATTGGCTCCTAAGACGGTAATTCCGCCGTCGCCGAATAAAAGCGCCTGGATAACCAATGCCACGGTTACGGCAATACAAGCAGCCCAGGGCCCCAGTAATATCGCCACTAATACCGCGCCAACCGCATGCCCGGTTGAGCCTCCGGGTATGGGGACATTGAACATCATGATCACAAAGCTGAATGCCGCGCCGATCGCCAGCATCGGCACCTGGCGCGCTTTTAACGTCTTTTTGACGATACGCGAGGCAAAAGTCCATATGGGGAGCATCACTAAGTAAAAGAAACCGCATGTCCCCGGCCCCAAATATCCGTCTGGTATATGCATAATTTCTCCCTTTTTAATTAAAATGCATAAACTGCCGTTAGAACTATAGAATCGTTGGCATCCGTATTGACCCCCGCTACCACTCTCTGGTAAGCCAGCAAGAACTGGGCCTTCTGGCAAGACCACCCGAAGCCGGGCGATACACTAATGTAACTTACACCCGAGGAAGGGAGTTTGTCACTGCCCTCTTTTTTGTCCCCCTGCAGGAAACCGTTAGCTTCCAACACAATGCTGAAGCCCCTCGGCAGAAAATATTCTAGCCCAAAATCGTAGTTAAGGTAATTGGCATAGCGTACCGCAAAACCATCAATTAGCGTTCTTTGCGGAAAACTGTATGCTGCATCGGCATGAAAAATAAAAGGTTTAAACTTCTTGGTCATAATCAGGCCCGCTCCGGGATCCCAGGAGCCAGCCCCCATGGAATCCGTCCCCAGTTTATTGGAATCCAGATGCTGGTATTTACCGGTGGGCATTTTTAACTGCGCCAAAGCCGTTATCTGGGGCCTTAACCCTTTTTCCTCAAAAGCGCAATAACGCAGGAAGAGGTAACTATCACCAAACCCGTTATCCCGGGCTTTACCTTCTGCGCTCTTTATAAAATTCTCCTGGTAAACTGCCTGGCCGTCAATCTCTAGCGTATCCGTAAGGCCGTATTGCATGAACAACTGCTGTTGATATTGGGATTTTGCCTCTCCCTCCGTCAGGGATCCATAATGCCCATCTTCGTCAAAAGACCCCCTTGTCCTATTATAGAAGACAAAGGGCTGAATGACAAACTTTCCTTTTCCGCATAAGGGCGCGGTCCAGGTAGTAACTGGACCGGCGGATGGAGGGTCCCAGTCATCCTGAACCTGAGATACGTCTTGCGCCATAGCGCCTGTATTGATACCGATAAGTATGATACCCGCGCAAAAAATACACAATACATTGCGTAACATCATTCCCACCTTTATGCTACTAACTAATAATTCGTGCTACTAATGGATAAAAAAATAATACCTAAATACCCTCGCCTGTCGCTGACATACTCAATGTCCCGTGCTTGACCCCTTTTACCGACCTTAAACTATCGGAAAGCTTTTGGGCCTGGCTCGGACTCCCCTTTACCGCGATCAACTCCAGGCAATTATCGTGATCCAGGTGTATATGCTGGCTGGAAATGATTATTTCCCCAAAATCGTGCTGGATATCCATAAGCTTATTTACCAGTTCCCTCTTATGGTGGTTATATATCAAGGTAATTGCCCCGGCGATCTTCCGGCCGCCCTGCCATTGTTCGCGGATCAATTCCTGGCGGATCAGGTCGCGGAAGGCCTCCGAACGGTTGGTGTATTTCTTGTTTTTGATAAGGGCGTCGAATTTCTGCAACAACTCCTTGTCTATCGAAACCCCGAAACGGATCAGCGCCATAGCTCCTTTTCAGATAATGTGCTACTAATTTCAGGATAGTAGCATGCTGTCATTTTGTTGTCAAGGCATTTTTCTTTAGGACAAAGAATACGGGGATAGCCGCTATTTCAACCGCTATGCTGATGATTATGACCGCGGGGATGGAATACTCATAAAGCAGCCCCATGACGGCGCTGCCGATAAAGATCGCCAAGCCATAAGCGGAATTGAATATGCCGTAGCCGGTCCCCCTCTTCTTTAGCGGAGTAAGGTCGGCGATGGCGGATCTCATGATCGTTTCGTGGCAGCCCATGACGATACCCCAGATGATCGCCCCGGCTAAGGCCAGGGAAAACTTCGCCGAGAAAACGAATGCCGGTATAAATAGTGAAAGAACCGGGATAACGGCCAGGGTGGCTAATCCCGCCTTTTCATTATCGCGCCTGGACTTAAAAATATCATACAGGCGGCCTATGGCCAGGGCAGCCAGGGCATCTACGCCCATGGCTACAGCATAGAATAAAGGGATCTGGCTGTCGGTAAGCACGCGCGCGGCTTTGAAATGAAAACCGATGAGCGCGAAGTTGGCAAAACCAAGGGTAGTGACAAAAGTAAAAACCGTGTAGATCCAGAAAACCTTGCCTAACTTATCTGCTTGCGGGCTTTTAATTACGGGTATCTCTAATGCTTCCGGTTCAGGCACACTGCGCCAGGCAAAGATAATGCAGAGCAAAACCAAGATCAAGGGGATCCACAGCAGGGAGTATCCGAATTGATAGTCCGCTATATTTCTATTCCCTTTACCGAGGATCACAAAAAGCCCGGTAAAGATCAAGGGCCCGGCGATGGCCCCGAGCTGATCAAGCACCTCGGCGATGGCAAAACCTATTCCTGTACCCACCTGTTTGGTTGCCTGCGAAAGGATCGTGTCTCTTGCCGGGCTGCGCAAGGCCTTGCCCATCCTTTCCATGACAATAAAAACAACCGCCACCTGCCATACCCCGGCTAAAGACAATAAAGGCACGCTGACCAGCATACCGTAGCCTATAAAAGTAAATAACCAATAGGCTTTTGTCTTATCGACAAAATACCCCGAGGCCAGGCGCAGCGCGTAACCTAAGAATTCGGCTAATCCCGCGACCAGGCCGACTATTGCCGCATTAGCTCCGAGGGTTTTAAGATACGGGCCGTTTACGCTGCGCGCCCCTTCATAGACCATGTCCCCGAAAAGGCTGACTAGTCCGAAAAGGAAAATAAGCTGGAACGCGGCTTTCTTCTTACTGTTCATCGTCATCATCCTTAAACATTATTATTTCCGTTACACTTAGGCTGCTGGTTTTGGAGCGAATGTCGGTTTTATCCATAGATATTTTGCCGAGGGATATTGTTAAGCGTGCAATTAGAAATTTTTCGGCAATTGTGTGCAAGGCTTTACGGCGAGTGCAGGCAATTCCTTAATGCGTAAGGAACCTTGCGCTGCCGAAGCGAGCCGTAAACCGTAGCACACGGCGAAAAATTTCGCACGCGTACAATATCCCGAGAGCGAAATATCTATCGCTGTTATTTGACAATGGTCTCAATTTTCACGATATACTCATTGCCGATGACCTTCAGCACCGTATATTTGAATTCCCCGCCCACAAGGCTAGCTATATCCTCAACCGAGCCCTTTTTCAGGATAGCATAGGTAATTTTCTGCCGGCGCAGGAATTCACGCACCTTGCCTTGCGTGTTCAAAAAAGGGATTGGGTGCGGGCTAAAAAAAGGTGTGCCCGGCATATCGATAACCGCTACCTCTTTATCCGTATAATATTTTACCCCGCGCACGAAAAACTTTGAACTTAAAATAGCGTTATCTATCTTATAATTCCTAAGCAGGTATTCGCAGGATTCCCGGGGAGAAAGATAGGGTTCGATCCCCTGCCGCACAAGAGGGACAAAATATAACATCAGCGGCACAAAAAGACCCAGGCAGTAAATAGTTTTTAACAATTTCCCCCTGAGCCGCAAAAAAAGCATAACCATGCCTAATACAAAAAAGGAAAAAATAAACAAATTAATCGCCCCCTGCGAATAAATGTACCGGCTAAGATAATGCCTGAACCAGACCGAGGTAATGATCAAAGCCGCGGGCATTAAGAAAACCGCCGCTACACTCAGAGATAAGGCAAGATAAAACAACCGGCTCCTCTTTTCCGCAACAAGCGAGTCGGCGATAAAGCCCCCGCAAATAAGGGCCAGCGCCGGAAAAAGCGGGAAAATATAGCTTACCAGCTTGGAATGCGCGCTCTGGAAGATCATAAAAGTTACCGCTATCCAGCAAACCAGGAAAACATAGAAGGCGTTCTCTTTTTGCCTTAAATACCGGGGAAGAAAAAATAAGGCCGCAGCCAGGAAAAAACTCCAGGGGAACATGCATCCGATCATGGAGAAAGGATAAAAATACCAGGTATCATTACCGATGTGCTCTGCCTGGATGATCCTTCTAAAGTGGTCATTGTAAAAGAACTCATGGGTAAAAGCGTTGCCGTAAAGCTTAAACATCAAAAAGTACCAGGGGACGGAGATCAACCCAAAGATCACTAAGCCCAAAAAAAGGTAACGGCTAAGCAGGAATTTTATATCTTTCCTTATCCACAAAAACACGATCGCCGTCACCAGGGGGATGAGTAAACCCAGCGGGCTTTTGGTCAGGGTGGCCAGCCCCGCAAAAACAAAAAATAATAATATGCCCGGCCCTTTCCTGTTTTTTAAAGAATATCCCCAATAAAAAGACAGCAGGGACAAAAGGATGAATATGGAAAAAACCATGTCCGTAAATACGGTCCGGGCCAGGCCCACATAAAGGCCGCCGGTCATTAATACTACGCTTGAGATAAACGCCTTTTTATGGTCTTTAAAACCTATTCTGCCCAGAAAATAAACGGCCAGGACCCCGATCATTCCGAAGAGGGCCGGAAAAAACCTGGCGGAAAAACTATTGACCCCGGAAACCATAAATGCCGACTTGAGCAGCCAATAAGTGAATATCGGTTTCTCAAACTGCGGCTGGCCGAAAATATAGGGGGTCATCCAGCTTCCGTTTTGCAGCATCTCCCTGGCGGTCAGGCTGTAAAAAACCTCATCGGGTATAGTAAGCGAAACCAGGGAATTGCCGAACATGAAACAGAAGTAAGATAATACAACCAAAAGTAAAACCTGCTTTAGCGTCCTCTTATTGTTTTCCATTCTTCTCCCTTAAGCTCAAAAGCTCGCTGATAGTCACGAACCTGTAACCCTTCTCCCTTAATTTACCGGCAAGCCGCGATATCGTCTTTACCGTCTGCTTCCTGCTCCCTCCTTCGGGACGGAATACCCCTCCTGAATCATGAAAAAGAATAATATCCCCCGGCCGGATATTCCTTAAAATATATGAAGTGATCTGCTTGTCATGGAAGGTAACCCAGTCCTTGGAATTTAAAGACCAGAGAATGGTCTCATAGCCCATGCGCTTTAACTGTTTTTTTTCAGCTCCCGTAAGCCAGGCCTTGGGCGGCCGAAAATATTTCGTGGTTACACCGGTGGCCTTATAAATCGCATCCTGGGCATCCCTTATCTCTTTCTCCAGTTCCTCCGGTTTGTAATAAAGGAGCACGTGGTGGTCGTAGGTATGATTACCTATCTCGTGGCCTTCTGCGGCTACGCGCCTGGCGACCTCCGGATACTCCTCCACGTGTTTTCCCAGCATAAAAAAGGTGGCCTTGATATTCTCCTCTTTAAGCGCGTCCAATATTTTAGGGGTCCAGTCGGGCGAAGGCCCGTCGTCAAAGGTCAGGGCCACTATTTTCTCCTCACAAAGCACGCAATAGATAGTCCCCTTCCTGACGATCACCGCCTGGTCAAAGAATACGGTAAATAAAGCTATTCCCAGGGCGATCAAGGCAGCTCCCAGGATTGAAAATAATATGATCTTCTTTATTCGTTTAAACATGGCTTTAAAAAACAAAGTTAAGCTAATCTTTTGCGAAAACGCAGGTAACTTAAACTAATTACCGATAGGCCTATAAACAAAAGCGGGGCAAGCTGCGGCCAAAGCACCTCTATCCCCACCCCTTTTAAGAAAACACTCCGGATAACCACCATGAAATAACGCAGCGGGTTAATAAAAGTTGACCATTGGATAACCAGGGGCATGTTGGATATCGGATAGGCAAACCCGGATAACAGGACAGTGGGCATATAAAAAAGAAAGACCGACATCATCGCCTCCTGCTGGGTCGCGGATATCGTGGAAATAAATAATCCTATACCCAGAGTAGTAAATAAATATATGCAGGTAGCAAACAAAAGGAAAAACAGATTGCCTCTCAGCGGTATCTGGAACCAGAGTACACCCAATGCGGTGATAAGGGTAACCTGGATAAGCGCGATCACCGCGAAAGGCAGAAGCTTTCCTATGATAAGCTCTAAAGGCTGTAAAGGGCTGACTGTCAGCTGCTCCATCGTGCCGATCTCTTTTTCTTTCACTATTGCCATTGCGGATAATAAAAGAGACATCACGGTCACAATGGTAGAGATGACCCCGGGCAGATAATAATTCCTTGAGATAAGGTTGCCGTTGAACCAGGCGCGGTCCCTGAGGTCAACGCTGGGCACCGTATTTATGAATCCGGCTGTGTCAACCCTCTCTTTAAACAACTCCCGCTGGTAATCGCTGATGATCGTATTGACATAGCTCATAATGACCATGGCGGTATTTGAGTCCGTGCCGTCAAAAACCAGCTGGATATCGGTCTTCTTGCCGGCCTTAAGGTTACGGCCAAAGCCGCGGTCAATACGGATGACCAGGCTAACCTCTCCCTTATCCAGGATTTCATTCTCCTGCTTATCCTCGGTAAGATAACGCAGAGGAACAAAATATTTGGAATAGGTGAACTTGCGCAGGAGATCGCGGCTTTCCTTGGTGTTATCCCGGTCGAAGATCGCGGTAGGCACATAAGTGATATCCCGGTTGGCGGAATAGCCGAAGAGGATTATCTGGACAAGCGGAGTAATAAAAATTATTGTCTTCATCCGCGGATCGCGGAATATCTGCTTGAATTCTTTTATCAGGATCGCTCTTATCCGCTCAAACATCCATCCCCCCTTAAAACTATTTAAGCCACCTTCTTCTTGAACCTTCTCAACGCAAAATTAAACATAAAAAAGGCGAACAATAACAAAAATAGGGCTTCATCCCATATGGTAGCAATACCGTTGCCTTTCAGGAAGAGGTCCCTCAATACAACTATATAATAACGGGCCGGGACCAGATAAGTAACTGCCTGCACGAATTTCGGCATATTAAAAATAGGATAGATAAATCCGGAGAGAAGCATCGTCGGTATAAGGGTGGCAAGGCTGGCCAGCTGGCTGGCCATAAGCTGGGTCCTGGCGATAACGGAAATAAATATCCCCAGGGACAAAGCCCCGGTCAAAAACAGGGAGCTTAAAATTATAAGCAGGGTATAACTGCCCCTGAACGGAAGCCCGAATAAAAACCTGGCCATGAGAACCCCTACCGCAAGGTCAAAGAAGCCGATGGCAAAATACGGTATGAACTTGCCGGTGATAAGCTCCGGGCCTTTTACCGGCGTAGAGATCAACTGCTCCATCGTGCCCCGCTCCCACTCCCGGGCAATGGTCAGGGAGATCAGCAAAGCCGAAATGATCATAATGATCATGGCAATTACCCCCGGGATGATGAACCAGGTGCTGATCATCCCCATATTGAACCAGACCCTCATCCGGGCATCCAAAGAGTTGACCGGATTTAACCCGCGCTCCCTGAAGGCGCTAGTCAGGAGATCAACGTTGTATTTGGAAACCACCGAGCGCACGTAGCCGATGGCAATAGTCGCGGTGTTGGCATCGCTGCCGTCGACCAAAAGCTGTAAAGGCGCTATTTTCCCGGATTCAATATAATGCGAAAAATCCTTGGGGATGACCAGGGCCATCATTATATCCCCCTTATCGATCTTATCCTGGATATCCCGGTAATTATCGGTGTAACCGACTATCTTGAAATATTTGGAGTTCTTGAAATTCAACAGGAAGTCGCGGGTAACCTGGCTTGAGGCATCCTGATTCCAGACCAGGGTGCGCACATGGTCAATATCCAGGGAAAGGCCGTAGCCGAAGATAAGAAGCATGAATATGGGAATAGCCAGGGCCATCCCTAAGCTGCGCGGGTCGCGCTTGATCTGGATAAACTCCTTCCAGGCTAGCGCCTTAATTCTTTTGAAGCTCTCTCTTGTCATATTCCTCAATCGAAGAAACAAATACATCTTCCAGCGAAGGAAGGATCTTCCTTACGTCAAAATCTTCCACCTTTTCCCTTTGCAGGAATTCCTTTATAGCGGATATTGCTTTAGCGCTGTCATAAACCACCGCGTGGATATCCGAGCCGAACAATGCCGCCTCCTTGACCCCTTCTATGCCGCTTATTTTTTCCAGCCAATCCTTGGAATCAGACAGAGTGATCTCAAGCACCTCGTTCTTCATGACGGTGGTTTTCATCTCTTCGGGGGTCCCGCTGGCAATGATGGTTCCGTGATAGATCAAAACCATGCGGTTACAATTCTCCGCCTCATCCATATAATGGGTGGTGACAAACACCGTTACTCCCCCGGCTGCCAGCTCTTTGATGACCCCCCAGAAATTAGCCCGGGTTATCGGATCAACCCCCGAGGTGGGCTCATCAAGGAATATGATCCCGGGCTTATGCAGGAGCGCGCAGCCCAAAGCCAGGCGCTGCTTCCAGCCTCCGGCAAGGGTAGAGGTAAGGGCTGACTCCATTCCCTCCAGCCCCGCGGAGCGGATCGCCATATTAAAACGCTCTTTTTTATCCGCTTTCGGTATCTTATATATGCCGCTGTAGAAATTAATATTTTCCTCTACACTCAGGTCATTATAAAGGGAAAATTTCTGCGACATGTAACCGATATGCTCCTTGATCTTAGGCTGCTCTTTGATGATATCATAACCGCCTACCTGGCCGCTGCCCGATGTAGGAGAAATGATCCCGCACAACATCCTGATAGTGGTTGATTTTCCGGCGCCGTTGGGCCCAAGAAATCCGAAAATCTCTCCCCTCCGGACATCAAAACTGATCTTATTGACCGCGGTAAAATCGCCGAATTTCTTTTCAAGGTCCTTGACCCCTACGGCAATATTATCCGGACTATTATCGTTGGTATTCATTGATTATGGTTATGAAGGCCTCTTCCAGGGTCCTGGCATTGAACTCTTTCTTGATATTGTTCGGGTAATCGCAGCGCAACAGTTTTCCTTTGTGCATCAGTCCGACCCTGTGGCAGCGCTCGGCCTCGTCAAGATAACAGGTGGAGCAGAATATAGTGACCTTTTCTTTCAGTAAACCATAAAGGATATTCCAGAAATCCCTTCTTGAAACAGGATCAACCCCGTTAGTGGGCTCATCAAGGAATAATACCCTCGGGGTATGTATAAGGGCGCAGGCAAGCCCTAATTTCTGTTTCATTCCTCCGGAGAGTTTCCCGGCAAAACGCTGCTTAAAAGGCAGCAAGCCGGAGAAACTCAACAGCCGGTCAATTGCCTCCTGCCGTTTATCGCGGCTGATGCCGTAAACATCGGCATAAAAATTGATGTTCTCCATAACGCTTAATTCTTCGTATAAACCGAAACGCTGGGACATATAAGCGATAGATTCCTTTACAACTTCGGCGTCTTTGACCGTGTGCTTATCGCAAACCCAGGCATCCCCTTCAGTGGGATCAAGTATGCTGGTCAATAAACGCATGGTCGTGGACTTTCCCGCTCCATCCGGGCCGACCAGGCCGAATATCTCCCCCTCCTCCACTTCAAGATTAAGGTTATCCACGGCGATAAGGGAAGCGAATTTCCTGGTTAAGCGGCTGGCTTTTATGGTAACCATATTTTATTCGATTATGTAGGCGTCGGCAGGCATGCCCGGTTTTAATTCTAGGCTGGAATTATCCACTCTGACCTTGATACGGTAGACTAATTTAACCCTCTCCTCCTGGGTCTGGATGAATTTAGGGGTGAACTCCGCCTGGCTTGAGATAAAAGAAACCCATCCCGCATATTTTTTCCCGGGGAACGTATCGGTAACTACCTCCGCTTTCTGGCCGAGTTTAACCCTGCCCAGGTCTTTTTCATCGATGTAAGCGGTGACCCAGATATTATGCAGGTCAATGGCGGTAAAGACGGGGGTGGCCGACTTAACTACTTCTCCGGCTAAACTGCTCTTAACCAGGATAAAACCGTCCAGGGGGCTGGCAAGCTCGGCGAAACCCAGGCGGGTTTCAGCCAGGGCCAGGGATGCTTTCAACTGTTCCACCTTTGCCTTGCCGGCATCGTAGGCAGTTTTGTCCTGATCCCTTTTTTGCGCGGAAACCGCCCCTTCTTTAAGCAGGTTCTCCGATCTCTGATAATCTATCTTTGCCAGTTCATAATCAAATTCCGCAGCTTTCAGCGCGGCAGCGGCATTATCCCTTTCCTTGGTCAGCTCATCGGTATTCAGGCGCGCCACTATATCTCCGGCTTTGACAACCTTGCCTTCGTCGGTAAGCAATTCGGTGATCTGGCCCTCCACGCGGAAAGATATGCGCACATCATCACCTTCGATATTGCCAGAGACCTTTATTTCCTTCTTGTGATTATTCTCTACCACAAAATACACCGCGTAAACTATCCCGGCGACAAAAAGAGCGGCGATCAGGATCATCAATTTAACCTTTTTTTTCATTAGCTCCTCCATGGCTCACTTTGGGCAGCGCGCCTGGCGCTAGGCTTAATACGGAACGGCCGATGCTGCGGTCAAGATAGGCCTGCGCCATCAAATAATCGTAAATACCCGAAGCCAGGTTCCTCTGGATCTGGGCAAGGGAAACCTGGGCGTCTAAAACATCCAAATTGATCGCGACACCGTTTGCGTAACTGACCTCGGCTATCCTTAAGGCCTCCTGCGCCTCCCCGACATTATCCTTCTGGGACCTGATGATCGCCTCGGATTCCTTAAGGTCAAGACAGGCCTTGCGTACCTCTACGGCGATCTGGTCAACTAAGTTATCCTTGCTGAGTTTGGCCTGGGCGAAGCGCGCCTTTGCCGCGTCAACCTTGGCCTTAGTGGAAAAGCCTTCAAAGATGGGAATATTCACCGATATCCCGGCGCTCCAATTCTTATGACTCTCATTGATCATATTGCTCAGGTTATTAGAACGGTAATAATAGTCCGCCTGGATATTAACCTGCGGACGATAGCCGGATCTGGCCATCTGGATACCCCACTTATCAATATCTATGCCCAGGGATTTAAGTTTTATCTCCGGACGCTCCAGGTAAGCACTTTTTAAAAACTCACTCTCCCTTATTTCCGTGATGGAATAGGAAAGCTTTTCTTTTGTTTCTATGGGAAAATCCACTTTTCGGGCAAGAAGTTTATTCAAATCCGCCTTCAGCGATTCAATATCGTTTCTTGCCCTGACCACCTCCGGTTCAAGCAAAGAAACCTGCACCCCGGATTGCAGCATGTCAAAACGCGAAGCAGTCCCCTGCTCATACATCCGCCTTACATCTTCGTAATGCTCTATCGCCTGATCCAGGGCATCCTTGGCAATGCGTTCTGTTTCATACGCAAGCAAAAGCCCGTAATAAAGCCTCCTGGCGTCAAACTCCACATCCAATTTCTTGGCGCGCAGGGTCTCTTTCTGCGCGTCCAGAGAGAGCTTGGCCTGATTGAGATTGGCCATATTAAACCCGCCGCTGTAAACAGATTGAGCAAGGGAAAGATCGAGCAGGTTATCGTTTTTAAATCCGGTGAAGATATTCGAGGGGGTAAATACTTTAGCGTTATGAGTATATGTTCCCTCCAGGTTTATCTGAGGCAGAAAATTGCTGGTGGCTCCGAGTATATCGGCGTTGGCAATGGTGATCTCCCTCTCCTGTATCTGGATATCTTTATTGTTTTTAAAAGCAAGGATGATGGTATCGGTTAGATTGAGTTCGGCGCCGGGGATCGGCTGGTTATCCTGGCTGAAAACCGGGGAAAAGATAAGGAACAGGGATGATAGCGCAATACTAAAAATTATTTGTTTCTTATATAACAACGCGGCTCCTTTTTCTTATAATTTATCTTATTATTATAAGAAAGATTAGCCTGCTTAGCAAGGATTTTTAACGGTAGAATTTAGGACGGGGGTATTTATAAGGTTTTTTGGCTTGAGGTTGTTTTTGCTGCCTGTGGCCGGAATGCCGACTGGGCTCATGGCTGGATTCGCTGAATTTATCAAGGGTGATCTCCGGATGTTTTGACACGGGCAGGGTGGCTTTGATCAGTTTTTCAATATCCCGCACATCATGGCTCTGGTCAGGAGTGGCAAAGGAAATAGCATGGCCTTTATGCCCGGCGCGGGCGGTGCGGCCGATGCGATGCACGTAGTTTTCTGCGTCTTCCGGCAGGTCATAATTGAGCACCAGCTCAATACCCGTAACATCAATGCCGCGGGAGGCGATATCGGTAGCAACCAGGACCCGGTATTTGCCGGATTTAAAACCCTCCAGGGCATCCCGGCGCTGGCCAAGGGTACGGTTGGAATGGATTTCCGAAGCCGAATGCCCCATATCCCTGATCGACTTGACGATCTTCCTGGCATTATGTTTAGTGCGCGAAAATAAAAGCACTGTGCCGTGGTATTGGCTAAGCAGCTTCTTTAAGAGGCGCGACTTATCCTCTTTCTTGACGATAAATAATTCCTGGGTGACTTTTTCGGCCGTAGTTCCCGATGGGGCGATCTCAACGCTTAAGGGCAATTTCATATGCTTGGATGCTATGCTCATGATCTCCTTAGGCATAGTCGCCGAGAAGAGCATCGTTTGCCTGTCTTTAGGCAGAAAACGCAGGATCTTATCTATCTGCGGGGCAAAACCCATATCCAGCATACGGTCGGCTTCGTCAAGCACAAGCATTACCACCAGGTCCGGGATAAAATTCCACTGCGACATATGATCAATGAGCCTTCCGGGGGTAGCGATAACTATACGGGGATCCCTGCGCAAAGCCTGCACCTGAGGATCCATAGGCGCTCCGCCTATAAGGCAGGCGGTTTTCATGCCAAAGGCGCGGGCAATCTCCTGAAAAGCTTCGTCGATCTGAATTGCCAGCTCCCTGGTCGGGGCCAGCACCAGGCCGATACCTTTTTTCTGCACCAGACGTTGGACCATAGGAATGGCAAAAGAATGGGTCTTGCCGGTCCCGGTCTGGGCAATGCCCACGATATCCTTACCTTCAATAGCCAGGGGGATCGCCTTTGACTGTATCGGGGTAGGCGTCTTAAACTTCATCCGCTCCAGGATATCCAGGATCTTCGGAGCAATGCCTAGGCCGTAAAAGGTCGAGGCGGCTGGGGCGGGATTGTTTGTCATTACCGGTTTGTTCATCATGATGCCTTCATGGCCTTGGGTTTGTGATCGTAAGCCAACAAACCCAAATGCACATGACAATAATCTTCGTGGTTATAGATACTCAATATATGCTTGCAATGCAAATACTTGCATTTTCTTCCTTTTAGTGAAGTCTTTACCTTTTTGATGGACACCTCCTAAAAACGCATAAAAAAATCCGCAAAGGTTAGTTGTCCCCCGGCGGCTTAAAGTTTTCCCTAATCTTCGATATTATTATACTACATTATTGCGATTTGTCAAACATAACTACAGTTATTATTTCCGGTGAGGAATCTTGCCTTAAGCAGCCCCTCCTCCCATTCACCGTCAGGCGTAGAATCCCAGACGATCCCTCCGCCGATACCCATCTCCCCGGAGTTCCCCCGGAGTAAAAGCGTACGGATGGGGATATTGAAGAACATGTCTTTGTCCGGTGTGATATATCCGATGGCGCCGGTGTAGATCCTGCGTTCCTCCTTCTCCAGCTCATTGATGATCTCCATGGCCCGGATCTTCGGGGCCCCGGTAACCGAACCGGAAGGAAAAAGAGAAGCAAAAAGCTTATAAATAGAGATATCCTTATCCACCCTTCCCCTTACGGTAGAGGTCATCTGGCAAAGTGTTTTATACCTGGCTACCTCAAAAAGCGTCGGGGCTTTAATATTGATCCCAACCCTGCCCAGGTCATTCCTTAACAGGTCGGCGATCATCACGTTCTCCGCCCGGTTCTTCTTGTCATATTTAAGGCGAAATGGGGCAAGCAGGTCGGAAAACATCCCGCTGCCCCGGGGCCAGGTGCCTTTCATTGGTTTGGTCACAACGCCGGTAGATTCCTTTTTGATAAATAGCTCCGGGGAAAGGGACAAAATATGGAATTTATCCGTCGTAATGCAGGCCGGGTATGGCACAGGCTGCTCTTTGAGAAGTTGGTCGTAAAAAGAGAGCGGCTCCCCGCTGAATTCAAAAAACAGTTTTATGCAGTAGGTGATCTGATAAACATCACCCTTGGCTATGTAATCGCGGATCGCCCCGATCTTTGAAGCATACTCATCCCGGGTAATATTCAAACGCAGGTTCTCCGGGAAATTTTTAGAGGAAAATTTCAGGCGACTGTTCTTGCTTTGTTGAGGGACCTTGTAAGCGCCAAAATAGGCCAGCGGGAAATCATATGGCTTATCCTTGCGCAGCTTTTCTTCAAAACAATACCCGGATTCATAAGAAAAAAATCCCGCCAGGTAATATCCTTTTTTTAACGCCTCCTCCATATCTTGAAAAGAGGAAGCGAATAAGGAAGGGTCGTAGCAGGATATGATAAACTCCGGCTCCCGGAATAAAAGCGGCTTTTTTTCGAATTGGGTTAATACCCGCATGCGCAATTAAGTATTGTGTCCCGGAATCAGCTATTCGTAACGCAGCGCTTCGATAGGATCAAGCCGGCTGGCTTTTTGCGCCGGCCAGAGCCCGAAGATCACTCCTACAGCCAGGGAGAATGAGGTTGCCAGTATAACCGAAAACGAAGAGACCTTGACTGACCAGCCGGCAAAAATCGTGATCAATGTCGCTACCCCCCATCCCAGCAGAATACCGCAAAGCCCGCCGAGAAAAGACATCAGCATCGCCTCTATGAGGAACTGCACCATTATATCTTTGTTGGTCGCCCCTATCGCCTTACGCAGCCCGATCTCCCGCGTGCGCTCAGTAACCGAAACAAGCATGATATTCATAATGCCTATCCCGCCGACCAAAAGGGATATGGCGGCGATCACCCCCAAAAGCATTGACATGGTCTTGGTGGTAGACTCCAGGGTCTTCCTTATATCGGCCATATTGCGGATCTGAAAAGTATCCTCCTCGTCCTTTTTCAGCCGGTGAACCTTTATGATAAGCTGGGTGATGGAATCCTGGGCCGATTCTACGGAGGCAGGATCTTTTGCTTCAACAAAAATATAATCTATATATTGCTTGCCGAATACTCTGTACATAGCGGTAGTCACCGGTATGACCACGACATCATCCTGGTCCCTGAAGGTGCTTGCCCCTTTAGGGGGAAGTATTCCGATAACTTTAAAGTTCAAAAGATTTATCTTGATGGTTTGACCGACTGGATTTTCCTCGCCGAAGAGCTCCCTGGCTACGGTCGTGCCGATAACCACCACTTTGCTGCGTAGTTTAACCTCCTCTTCGGTGAAAAACCTCCCCACTGCCGGCTCGGCATTACGCATCTTGGGGTAATTCACACCTACCCCATCCACCTGGGTATTCCAGTTTTCATCCTTATAAACCAACTGCCCCCTGCCGGTTACGGCAGCATACACCCGGTTTACCTCATCCCCCAGTTTGGCTATTGCCGAAGCGTCATTAAAGGTAAACCGCGTAAATGCCCCGGTTTCCAAAGCAACCCCGTGTACTTTTGGAGACCCCGGCATGACGATCAGAAGATTAGAGCCCAAACTTGACAGTTGTTTTTCAATGGCATCCTTGGCACCCTGGCCCAATGCCAGCATGGCGATGACTGAAGTAACCCCGATCAATATGCCCAGGATGGAAAGAATGGAACGCATCTTATGGGAAAGCATGGCGAATACTGCCTGGCGCAGGTAATCAAAGAATTTGGTCCCTCCGGAAGCACTGTGTTTTTTTGAGAGTATGCCGCTTACCAGGGTGTCCTCAATGGAAGAGACCTCCGAAATCTTACTCCCCTCCTGGCTGCGTATATCGGAGATTATCGCGCCGTCGCGCATCTGGATGACCCGGCGGCAGTAGGCGGCGATCTCCTTTTCATGCGTGACGATCACCACGGTCTTTCCTTTTTGATTAAGCTTTTGCAACACCCCGATTATCTCTTCCTTGCTTTTTGAGTCAAGATTACCCGTGGGTTCATCGGCCAGTATGATCAAAGGGTCATTGACCAGGCTCCGGGCGATAGCCACCCTCTGCTGCTGGCCGCCGGACATTTCATTGGGCCTGTGGCGGACCCTGTCTTTTAAACCCACCTCCTCCAGCTCCCGCATCGCCCTGTCCTTTAAGTGCCTTTTCCCCGCGTAGACCAGAGGAAGCTCGGCGTTCTCCAAAGCGCTCATCCGCGGCAATAAATGAAACTGCTGGAAGACAAAGCCGATAAGCCTGTTCCTTAAATCCGCTAACTCTATATCGGAGAGCTTGGTTATTTCAATATCTCCGAGATAAAAAGATCCGGAATCCGGCCGGTCAAGCAATCCCAGGATATGCATAAGGGTGGATTTGCCCGAGCCCGAAGCGCCCATGATCGCCACGAATTCCCCGCTATCGATCTTTAAGGAGACATCGGAAAGGGCCTTTACCTGGACCTTGCCCATCTGGTATGTTTTGGATATATTCTTTACTTCTATCATCGGCTTAAACCTTACTTCTTACCGTTAGAGTTTTTTCTCTGGCCGAAAGGCGTAAATGGGCTTGAACCCACGTCGCTGGCAGGGAGCACGAACTTCGCGTTCTTTACCACTACCCTGTCATTTACGCTTATCCCCGAGATTATCTCGGTGTTTTTATCGTCGCTTATCCCCACTTGCACGGCCTGCCGTATCGGCTGGATCTCTCCGTTTTTCTTGAGCAAAACAAAATCACCGTCTTTATCCTTATAAATGGCTTCAACCGGAAGGAGCAGGGCTTTTTCCCTTTCCTGCTCAATAAAATCTACGGTAGCGTTCATTCCCGAGCGGAAAAACTGCGGGACCTGCTCCGGCAGAAGGTCAACTTTATAGATAGTGACATTATTGACCGTCTCAGATTCGTAATAAATATGCTCGACAACGGCATTAATCTTATCATCCGGGTAGGCGTCAATAATGATTACCGCCTTCTGGCCTAACTTAATTTTGCCGATATCGGTCTCATCCACCTGGGCCCGGACAATAAGATGGTCGGATAAGACGATCACGGCATCAGCCGTGGTAACGGTTTGCCCCGGTTGGGTAGTAGCCACAATAACCTCTCCGTTGATCGGCGCCAGCAACGCGATAGGCTTATAAACCTCTTTCCAATATTTTAATACTTCTTCCCCCTGCCCCTCGGCAGCATCTAAAAGCGCGGCTCTCTCGGTAGAACTCATCCAGGCTAAGGTCTGGCCCAAGTTAACCTTCTGACCCTCCTGCACGAGGATACTTTCAATGCGGCCGTTCACCGGCGGCTTAACCTCAAGGCGGTTCTTAGGCAGGACTGTTCCGGTCGTGGAAATATAGGTCTGGATCGCCCCGATGGACGGGGTGACCTCCTTGACTATTTCATCGCTTTTGCCTTTACCTTTAGCCCTGATCATAACAAAGGCTAAAACAGCCGACAAAACCAATACCCCGATGATTATTTTTGATTTAATTTTGCGCATATTCCAAAGTCTCTCCTTTCGCCTGGATCCAATTCGCCTCGGCCAATAACGCATTAGCCTGGGCGCTTAAATAAGTAGTTTTGGCCTGCACCAGATTATCCTCAATGATCGTCCAGTTATCGTAGGTAATAAAACCTGTGGCGTATTCCGCCTCGGCAATTTTTGAACGCTCCTCGGTAGCAATAAGATTTTTGTATTGGACGCCTACTGTCTCAACAGCATCCTGTAAAGCCGCCCAGGTCCTGGCCAGGCTGACAACCAAACCATCCCTGGTGCTTCTTTCATTCTCCCTAAGCTGATTCAACAGACCTTGAGCCTGGGATACCTGCGCCAGCCTTAAGCCTCCTTCAAATATCGGCATCGATAAAGCAAGGCCCAGGTTCCAGTTATCCCCCCGCGGCGTCCAATGGGTGCCTGCTTTATTGGCGCCCGCTGCGCCGGTCAAAGTGGGAGAAAAATTGGCATAAGCCGACCTTAAACTGAACTCCGCGGAATTTTTCTGGGCGATAAGCTGCTGCAAAGACGGATTATTCCTGACTAAGGATTCCAGGTCCGGCTCCTCCTTTGCAGGATCAACAACCTCGAAATCGCCTTTTACCATCATTGGAATGAATTCTTTTCTCCCCATCTCTTTGGTCAACTGCCTTTGAGCAAGCCCGATCTCTCTTTTTGCCTGGGCGAGTTGAAATTCAGCCTGGGCTAAATTTGCTTCCGCAGTCAACAATGCCCCGCGATGCTCAAGGCCTGATTCATAACGCAAGGTTATCAGCTCCAGGTTTGACCTGCGTATCCTGATAATATCCTCCGTAACCCTGATCAATTCCTGGGCCTGGAGCAAATTAATGAACGCAGTGCGTAAGTTCAGCCTGACCTGGGTAGATGTAAACCTGTAGTTCTGCTGAGAGGCCTTAATGGTCTCCGAGGCAGCCTTTACATCCTGGATCGTCTTGGTCCCGTCGAATATCAATTGAGTCGCGCTTACTCCATAACTATAGCTATCGGCAGTCACCCCGGGGGCGCTGTCTGATGCGGTCCTGGCTCTTGATGCGCTCGCATTAGCCTCTATCTGGGGGAAAAGAGTGCTGGCGGTAATTTTTTTGGCAGCCTGGGATTGTTTTATCTCCTCCACTGCCGCAATAAGGTCCGGGTGATTTTTCGCCGCTTCTTTAATACAGTCCTGCCAGGAAAGTACCTCTTCGGCAGCGTAAAGGCTGCTGAAAAGGCCGGTTAAGAAAATAACTGAAATGAGCAAGATGGATTTTAGTTTCATTTATTTTTTTCCAGCGCCGTTTAAGAACATATCCAGGATAAAACCGGACATCCGGCTTAAACTCTTGGCTCCTTTAGATTCCTCTTTGAGCCAGTTAAAAACTACGGACATAAAGATCGGGATAAGCACATCCCCTATTTGTTTAGCCGAAAAATCGCTCCTGATCAGGCGCTCCTCCTGCCCAAGCTTGACCAGTTCGGTAACAAACTCCCGGTGCTGCTTGATCACGGACAATTTATGGAACCTGCCTACCTTTAGCGCCTGGCTCTTATTCCCTTCCGAAACGAATATGCGGAAGAAATCCTGGTTCCGCTCGAAAAAACCAAGGTTCTCATGGATAAATATTTCGAGCTTTTCCCTTGCAGCCCGGGCAACGGAAGTACGCTCTTTTAAAATTGCCAGAAGATCGCTGTATTTACGCTCCACCAGCGAGAAGTAGAGCGATTCCTTGTCCTTAAAATATAAATAGACGGTGCCGGTGGCATATTGCGCCTCTCTTGCGATATCCTGGATGGTCGCCTCATAATACCCCTTCAGGGCGAACACGTGCTCGGCCGCCCTCAGGATATCCGCCCGGCGCAAGAGCTTGTCCCTCTCCCTACGGCTTAAGGATAACTCCGGTTTTTCCGTAATGAATTTATCTTCAATTAATGAATTTACATTCATAATTGAAGTATATGCTATTTTTGGGAATTTTGCAAGTATTATTTTTGAGAGGGACGTTCTTAGATCCAAAGCCGGGACGTAAAGCGGGACCGTTTCTGGAATCAATCGGAAGGGTGTCCCCTTGGGGACTGTGCAAGCGAATCAAGGTTACATTTTAGACCGGGGACATGGGTTACACTCTTGCCCGGATTGATTGGGATTCAAGGTAAGAAAGGTTAGCTAAGATGGAAAGGTTGAATTTTGGATCACTGGGGTTGTGGTATTTTATTCTGGGCAGGATTAGATATTCTTCAGATAGCGCCTAATATCATCGTGATCGCCGGCAAGGACAAATTCCACTAAATCGCCTTTCCAGCGGAAGAGAATTCTTGCTTTAAGGCCTTTTCGTATTTCCCAAAAATCACCCTTCAGGCGTTTTAAACCAAGGCCTTTATGGATCACTCTGTCTTGAGATAAGATATCTATAGCTTGGAGAGCAACTTGTTTTATCTCTTCTTTTTCTCTGCCATGGAAACTTTTGACAGACCTGTCGAAGGAAGACTTAAATTCAAACCTCATAGCGCCTCAATATGCTTCTTGGCTCTCTTGACGCTCCTATATATTCTGCCTTTACTTGAGGCTAACTTCTCGATTCTCGCCCACTCCCCAGGAGTATAGGGAGATTCTGCGGTGACCTTGCAAGGCAGCAAGACTATCCCCTCTCTACTTAAACCAAAGGCTAAAGAGGCGCCTGACTGGATGTGCAAAAGTTTTCTTATGCGGTTAGGTATGGTAACCTGCCCTTTAGAGGTTATTTTTGCTGTTTCGATTACGGTCATTTTATCCACTCCTTTCTTACTTCCTTACATTCTTACTTCCAACAAAAGTATAATCTATGAACGAGATTTTGTCAAGTTATTTGAAGAGGGTGGGAGGGGACGTTCCCCAAGGGGACACCCCTTTTACAAACCTATGTTATAATTTATTGATTTACAACCGGATAGAAACGCAAAGGGTGGTACCTGGGGGAACGTCCCTCGATTCTGGGGGAACGTCCCTCGATTCTCGATTCCAAGCACCAAACATATCAAAAAAAGCCCAAAACCCTAACTCGTAGGCAACCCAAAACACGATCGCCCACCGAGGATGTAAACACACACCCAACGAACCAAACCTGTGCTCGGATACCACTTCATGGCGATATAATACTGCCTAGACACGTCCACGTCCGGCGACTTTCCGCCGCTAGTGCACCTGGTCGCAACCAGGCTCAGCCAACTACCAGCGTCATAGCTCCAGTACGAGTAATAGTCGGTGGACGTGCAAGTATTGTCCACCCCCACGTCGGCATACTGTATGCCAGTTAGCGAACCATGCTCTATGTAATATTGATAGGCAAGATCTCGCATAGCGCCTATGCGGACCTTGGCCTCGGCAGTGCGGGCTTTCTCAACTATCAGGGTGTATTGGGTCATGCCTAGTGCTGCAAGGACGCCTACGATGATGATAACGATAATTAGCTCTACGAGGGTGAAACCATGTTCTTTTTCTGGTATATTTTTTCTGAAGGATTTACTCGGGGATTTTGATGAGGGGATAGGGGTTTTATTTTCCATTTCATTAGTTTACCCCCCCCCAGGAAATGTCAAGTTTTTTGTACAAGGATTGGTTGAGCAGCATCTCATTACCCATAGATATTTTGCCGAGGGATATTGTTAAGCGTGCAATTAGGAATTTTTCGGCAAAATGTGTGCGAGGAATTACGTCGAACGGAGAACCCTCTCTTTTAGCGTAAGTCAGTTCGGGAACGAGACGTAAACCGATAGCACATCAGGCGAAAAATTCCGCACGCGTACAATATCCCAAGAGCGAAATATCAGCATAATGAATGTGGCGGGAGAAACTGGCGGGATTATTTGTTCTTGCGGAATATCCTTCTGAAGCAGAAAACAGCCATGCCCAGGATAAATCCCCAGGCAATTATCATCAAAATCCATCCTCCGAGATTCATGATCCCCTCCCCTGCATCTCTCCTGAATTACAAATTAACCACATCTTCAGGATGGTATAACGACAAAAACAAAAGGATATATTCCTTGATATGGCGGGTAAGCAGGAAATTATTCTTGATATGTTCGCGGCCGTTGGCCCCTAATTTCTTCGCATACTCCGGGCTGTGCAGAAGCTGCTTTATGGCAAAAGCCGCCCCTTCAATGGAGTGGCATAATAATCCGGAGTATTTATGCTTTATCTGTAAAGATATCCCGCCGACGCTTGAGGCAACTACAGGCTTGGCCTTCCAAAGCGCCTCGGCTACCGTTAACCCAAAACCCTCCTTTATCGACTTCTGGATAATGATATCCGAAGCCCTCTGCAGGGCATTAACTTCAATGTCATTCTGGGGCAGGAGCAATATATGGATATCTTTATCACTGCCGGCTTTTTCCAGGACCTCATCCAGGACCTTCTGGCCCTCCGGGTCGTCGCTGGCCGTGCCACCTGCAAGGATCAGCTGGCAATCTATATAACGCTTGACCTGCGAATAGGCCTCAATAACGCCCAACGGATCCTTTAAATAATCAAAGCGGGATATCTGGGTAATGATCGGTTTGTCCCGGACAATTTCGTATTTCCTCAAAACCCCATCAATGATCTCCTGCGCTAGCTCCTTGTTCTTATCGCTTAAAGGGTCAATGGATGGAGATATCAGGAACTGCCTTATCGCAAGCCTCTGTGAAAAAGCCGGGGCAGAGAATATCGCCGAGTCATATTTTACGATAAAATCCATCAGGAAGTCCCAGACCTTCCGATTGGGGTTAGAGACATCTATATGGCAGCGCCAAAGCCATTTATTCCCCTTCTTTTTCTCAACCAGGGCTATAGGCTGCGGATCATGCACAAAGACAATATCGCTGGAGGTATCCAATTTAGCAATATTCTCCCGGCTGGTCTCCATAAAGACATCAAAATCCCGTTGGTCGATCGTCTCGGGCCTGCCATGCAGGGCGTTATGGAACTTCTTTGTCACCGAATAAAAATTTTCTCCCCCCTTGATGAGGTCCCATCCGGAATTTATGCCTACCTCATTAAGCAAAGGCACCATGCGGTTCAATATCTCGGCAACCCCCCCTCCTACGGCGGTAGAGTTGATATGCTGCACCCGCCTGCCTGCCATTTTAGCGGCAAGCATCCTGATCTCATCTATGATTGACTGGCCTACTATTGGGATATAATCGTCTATTTTTATCATACTGACCTAATGACTCTCTTCTGAATCAGGTATATGATCTTATTCCTTAGATCTTCAAGCGTATAAGTGTAAGGATCAAGCCTGGAAATTTTATCCGCCAGCTGTTTATCACCGATAGCCGAACCGATCCAGTTAGAGAAATCATTTACCGGTTTCTCCAGGCGCAGCCGCGCCTCAAAAATATGAAAGTATATGGAATCAATGGTTACCTTTTTAAGCGCCTGGATAAATTCATCCAGGTCATGGGCGACATAATTGGTAGGAAAAACAAAACTTATTGATTTGATGAAGTGGAACTCTTCTCCCGAGCGGGCGAACCTCATCTTTACCAGCGGATCAGCTTCAAGATGTTTCTCTATCGTAGCCGTGATCTTCTCCCTTAGGCTGCGGATAGTCAGGAATTGCATTGTATCGATGCTGGCCAGCTTTTCTCCCAACTCAACATCCCCTAAGCAATCCGCTACCCAATAAGAGAAATCATTGGGCGGTTCAGGAGATAAATATTGGTGCTGCTGCAGGAACCTATGGGTGTGGTGATAGATAGAAGCCCCGGGCACATCCTTGATAAGCTCAAGCAGCTGGCCTAAAGTAGAGGCCCTTAACCCGGTCAGCTCCGATATGTGCGAACTTGCGTAGAATACGAAAGGCGTTTCCATTCCTGAAGGAGGCATTATACTTCCCTCTCTTTAAGTATGCCGTCCAGTCTTCTCAGAAAAAACCTTACCTGGCCGGTATCCTTCAAATAATACTGCGCCGAGGATTTTCTTTCTCCGCCGACGCAAACGGTAATTCCTTTGCCCTTCAACGCGGCAAATGCATCCTCATCGGTTGAATCATCCCCGATATAGATCGGGATAACCTTGCGGCCGCGCCTCCTGAAACTCTCCCTGGCTAAAAGCCAGAGGGCTACTTTGCCTTTATCCAACCCGGAGGCAGGCCTTATATCAAATACCATTTTACCCGGCCTGACCATGACCCTTTTTTTTGCCGGATGATCGGTAACTGTCCGGCGAAGGATGTTTTTCAACGCGGGGATATCATTTTTTCTCACCAGCCGGTAATGCAGGGATAAAGAGAGGCCTTTATCCTCGATAATGGCCCCTTTAATTTTAGAAAGCCCGGCAGTCAAAGAATCCTTTATCTCTCCGATGGCTTTCTTATATAAAGGGGAAACTGCTGCCTTATATCTCAACTGCGGGCCTTCGATCTCTAATCCGTGATTACCGGAATAAATGATATCCTTTAACCCTACTTTTTTCTTGATATTCTCCAGGCCCCTACCGGAAATAACCGCGATCCGGCAGCGTGGTTGACCGGTCAGCTTCTTTAGACTGCCTCTCATCCCCTCCGAGAACACGGACTTATCCGGGGTAGCGGCGATCGGAGAGAGGGTCCCGTCATAATCAAGGAATAGTAACAGGTCCCTGCCCCGCAGTTTATCTTTTATTTTATCCAGATCATCCAGAAGGTAGCGCATTTTTATCTTCTATTTTCTTCAAAGAGGTCATTTCGGTAATGATACCGGCTGCCCAGCGATAAACGTTATTCTCGGAAACTACCCTGCGCATATTCTCCATCCGCTTTTTCCTGTCTTCTTTAGGCATTTCGACGGCCAGCTTTATGCTTTCGGCAAACTCCTCCGTTGAATACGGGTTGACCATAATAGCGTCGGTGAGCTCGCGGGAGGCGCCGGTAAACTGGCTTAAGATCAGCACCCCGGATAGATCGTTCTTCTGCACTACATATTCCTTGGCCACCAGGTTCATCCCGTCGTGAAGTGAACTGACGATACAAATATCGGCAAGCTGATAGTAAGGCTGGATATCATCCTGCGAAAAATGTTTTTTCAGGTAGATCACCGGGCTCCAGTCCCCTTCCCTATGCTTCCAGTTGATCTTCTCGACCAGTTCATCGATCTCACTGATCAGGTCATGATAGCGCTTGATATGCGTGCGGCTGGGCGCGGCCAACTGGATGAACACGAATTTCGTCTTATATTCGGGATACTTCTCCAAAAACCTGTCGATGGCCAGTAATTTTTCAACTATGCCTTTCGTATAATCTATCCTGTCAACCCCCAGAGCCGTTATCTTGCCCTCAAGTTCAAATTCCTTCTTTAAATGCTCGATCTGGCGCAAGGGCTCAACCTTGAATGAACCTGTGCCTGAGCGCGTGTCAACGCTTATCGGGAAAGCCCTGATAAAGGTCTCTTTTCCGTTCCTGACAACGCTGAACTTCTCCGTATCCACGCGCGACTCAAGCAGGCGGTTGGCGGTATCGAGAAAATTATTGCAATGGTTCTGGACATGAAAACCGATCAGATCAGCCCCCAGCATCCCCTCCAGGATCTCATTCTGGTAAGGGCAGATCATGAAGGCCTCCGGCGTAGGCCAGGGTATGTGCCAGAATAAAGCGATCCTTGCGTCGGGACGCTTCTCTTTGATCATTTTAGGCAAAAGCGTGAAATGATAATCCTGCACAAAGACAAACGGATCATTTGCGGGCAGCTCCTCCAAAACGCTGTCGGCAAACTTCCGGTTTACCTCTTTATACATCTTCCAGTCAGACTCCTTGAAGAGCGGACGAGTATGCGTGTTATGGCATAGAGGCCATAAGCCCTCGTTGGAAAACCCGTAATAATAACCCTGCTCCTCCTCTTTGCTTAGCCAGACTCGTTTTAAGATGTAACGGTTGTCTTCGGGGGGCACGCCGAGCTTATCTTTGGAGTTGACGAATTTTCTATCCGCGTTACCGCTCCCGTGGGCGATCCAGGTTCCGCCGCAGGCAGAAAGTATTGGGTGTATCGCGGTAACCACCCCGCTTGCCGGCCTAATGCAGGCGGATTTACCGGTACTCTCATCAAGAACATGCATATATGGCTCTCGGTTAGAAACCACGAAAAGTGAATTATCCCCCAGCTTGGCGTGAATAAGGTCCTTGAGCTTGGCTTCGGTCCATAATTCTTCTTTTTGCAGGCGCACATGCGCCTGGTCGGAGATAGTCCGGCGGGCCACCCTCATGCTTAAAGCCACCTGCTCCACTTCGCTGACCAGCTTGCCGAATTCCCCTTTTTCTTCGGCAAAGGGCCGCAGCTTATCCGTATCCCCTCGCTGGAAGTGGGTGAACCACTGGGTCAGCCTGCGCACCGGCATAATAAAGATCTGTCTCTGGATCAAAAGGGTTACTAAGAATATCAGCAATATGAGGGCTATCAAAGTAGTGCTCAATTTTTTCCATAATTCGGTTAAAGTGGTAAACATATAGGAGGTATCGTAGATCACTTCTACCATCCCTAATACGTTGCCATCGTCATCTAAAACAGGAAGGATATAACTGTATACCGAATACTCCCTGAATTGCTCAATGGCTCCCCGGGGGGTCTTCGTAGACAGGATATTTTTAAGGTAAGGCCTCTCCTGATCATTTAAATAGGAAAACTGCTCGGTAACTGCCAGGATCTGGCCCTCCCGGTTGTAAATAACGCAGCCCTGCAGCCGCTCCCTCTTCTGGAAACTATCGGCCAGGCGTTTAGCTGCTTTCAGGTCATTATTCACCAGGATATATTTGGCGGCTAACTCCAGGCTCTCACCCACTGCCCTGGCTTTTCTCATTAAATCATCCATGAGCTTTTCTTCCGTGAAGCGGGCCTGCATAATTCCGGAGATAGTGAATCCGAGGGTTACTATGATCAATATGGGCAAAATAAAAATGAGAATTCTTTTCATTTGGCTGATCCTTTCCTGATTACAATAATAAACACCCCGGATAAGATCATGGCAAGGCAAAGCAACTGCCCCATGGTAAAGGGACCCAACACAAACCCCAATTGCCTATCCGGCTGGCGGAAAAATTCAAGCAAAAATCTTATTGCTCCATAACCTATAAGATATAAAGAAAAAAGCCCTCCGGTAAGACGCACCTTCTTACGCAAACTCCAAAGGATGATAAAAAGAAATACCCCTTCAAAGAAGGCTTCATAAAGTTGGGAGGGATGGCGCAGCCGGCCGGTAGGATCCAGAGGAAAATACATTCCCCATGGCACTGAAGTGACGCGACCGTAAAGCTCCCCGTTAATAAAATTTCCTATCCTGCCGAAGGTATAACCTAAAGGCACAGCCGGCGCCAATAGATCGGTGAAGCGCCAAAAATCAAGCTTATGCCTGCGGCAAAAAACCACCGTTGTAATAATTATCGCGATGAGCGCCCCATGATAACTCATCCCATAGAGGCCGGTATATTTGAATCCGTCATTAATATCAAAGGGGAGAATTATCTCTAAAGGGCGCTTTAAGTAATACGGCAGGTCATAAAAGAGCACATACCCCAGCCTGCCGCCGATGAGCACCGCGAAAACCAGCCAGAAGAAATAAGTCTCTACAACCTCTTTTCTGAATCCGGTCTTTTCACTCTTTAGCCTGTACAAAACAAGCAGATATACCGTAAGAAAAGCAAGCAGGTACATCAGGCCGTAATAATGGACCTGGATAAAGCCGATCTTAAAGAAAACCGGGCTCGTGTGCTCGGGAAGATGGTTCCACCAGACAATAAATTCTTGCATCTTACAACCAAGCTCCTTTTTAAAGTTTTAAATTACGCAGCCTTAATGAATTGCCGATCACCGAAACCGAGCTGAAGCTCATTGCAGCGCCGGCGATCATCGGGTTCAAAAGCAGCCCAAAAAAGGGATAAAGCAAACCCGCCGCAATTGGGACTCCGAGGACATTATAGATAAAGGCGAAAAATAAATTCTCCCTGATGTTGCGCATGACCGCCCGGCTTAAGCGCAGGGCCTTGACGATCCCGGTTAAGTCCCCTTTGACCAGGGTGATCCCGGCGCTTTCAATTGCCACATCGGTTCCGGTGCCCATGGCGATACCAACCTGGGCTTCTGCCAAAGCAGGGGCATCATTTATGCCATCGCCTGCCACCATTACTTTCTCTCCTGCACTCTTTAATTTATTTACGATATCCTGCTTGGCCTTTGGATCACACCCGGCGTAAACATCGGTTATCCCTAAATCTCTGGCGATGGCTTGCGCGGTCTTTTCATTATCCCCTGTCACCATTATAACCTTAAGTCCCATTTTATGCAACTGGCGGATAGCATCAGGGGTTGTTTTCTTGATGGGGTCGGATATCCCGAGGAGGCCCGCTATTTGGCCGTCAACCGCAAGCCAGCAAACTGTCTGGGCTTTCTCCTCAAGCTCACCAGCCTTGTTTTTCAATCCTTCAGGTAAATTTATGCCGGAATTTTCAATAAACCCTTCTCTCCCAAGCAAAACCACCCTGCCGCTAACTTTACCTTTAATACCGGCGCCGGTTACGGATTGAAAATCCTCAACCGGAACCAACTGTATGCCGGCTGCCTTAACATGCTCCACTACTGCGCGGGCCAAGGGATGCTCGCTGGCCTGCTCTACGGAACCTGCTATGCTTAACAAACCCTGTTCATCCCAATCTTTTCCCGGCATCACAAAAGTAACTTGCGGGCTTCCTGCGGTCAAGGTCCCTGTCTTATCCGTAAGCAGGCAGGTGAGCCCCTCGCACTTTTCAAGGGCCGAAGCGTTCTTGATCAGGATACCTGATTGTGCTCCTTTTCCAACTCCGACCATGACCGACATAGGAGTTGCCAGGCCCAGGGCACAGGGGCAGGCAATGATCAGGACCGAAATGAAACTAACCAGGGCATAGGCCAGCGCCGGCTGCGGCCCCCATATGGACCAAACAATAAAGGCGGCGACTGCGCATACCAGGACTGAAGGAACAAAATAGGCTGCAACTCTGTCAGCAACATTCTGAATAGGGGCGCGGCTGCGCTGCGCTGCGGCCACCATCTCCACGATCTGGGCAAGAATAGTTTCTGCTCCGACTTTTTCAACCCTCATCAGAAAACTTCCTGTCTGATTAACAGTTGCCCCGATCACCCGGTCCCCGCTTTTCTTGATAACCGGCATGGGCTCCCCGGAGATCATTGATTCATCTACGCTGCTTTTTCCTTCAATGACTATGCCGTCCAAAGGCACCTTCTCACCCGGACGCACGCGCAATAAATCACCTTTATGAATCTCTTCTATGGCAATATCCTCCTCCTTACCTTCCTTGAGGCGGTGCGCCAGCTTTGCGGCAAGGCCAAGTAATGCTTTTATTGCCTGGCCTGTCCTGCTCCGGGCTCTTGTTTCCAGGAGCTGGCCCAAGAGGACCAATACCGTGATGATCGCAGCTGCTTCAAAATATAAACCTATCTCTCCGTGCTCCTTTAATGACGCGGGGAAAATACCCGGTAAAATCATGGCTGTGGCGCTAAAACCATAGGCAGCAGCCACCCCCATAGCGATCAGGGTGAACATATTAGGGCTTTTATTCAGAACCGATCGCCAGGCCTTTACGAAGAAGATGCTCCCTGACCAGAGCACAACCGGGGTTGCCAAAATAAACTGTATCCAGCGCGAAACACCGGATGAGCTAAAGGTTTTCAGATGGAATGCCGGAAGCATCTCTCCGAGGGCCAGGATAAAAACCGGGATCGTCAAAACCAGCCCGATCCGGAACTTGCCGGCCAAAGCCGCCTCTTCTTTACTGATTTCCTCCCCTTCAAGGGAAATGATCTTCGGTTCCAGCTGCATCCCGCATTTAGGGCAATCCCCTGGTCCATCCTGCGTAACCTCAGGATGCATGGGACAGGTATAAATATTCTTACCTTGCGATTTTAGCGGTTTATTTTCAGCCGGATGCTGCAAAAATTTATCCTTGCAGTGCTGACTGCAAAAATAATAAATAAGGCCCTCCTGCTCCACCTTAATAGCCTTATTTTCATCTACCTGCATTCCGCAAACCGGGTCTTTAGCCATAGTAAACCTTGACGATAAAAGGACAAAAAGACAAGTTAAATGGAAGCCTTCAGGAGATCTTTTATTTTTTGGTCCCTGTCGGCTGCTGCTATATTTTGCTCTAGGAATTTCTGCTCGAAAGCGGGGATTTCTTTTTTATAGAAGGCGCCCAGGGCAATAGGCGAGTCGTTGTTATAATCCCATTCCCGTATTTTATTCAAGGCCTGGTTATAATCCCGGGGGTTATGCTCTTTTAATTCATAGACCCTTTTATCATAATATTCGTACATATTATAATAGGTAACGCAGACCTGCAGAACATCGACCAGGGAAAACCCTTTATGCGTGATCGCTTCCTTAAAAAGCTTCTTAAGCAGCTCTATCCCATGGGATGTTCCCCGGCCAAGAAAAGTGGCTCCGCAGGCCAACATGACTTCAAGTGGATTTAGCGGCGGCTCGATGGTTCCGGCGGGAGTAGAGCGGCCTTTAAAACCCAAAGGAGAGGTAGGGGTATATTGCCCGGTAGTAAGCCCGTAAACCCGGTTATTGTGGATGATCATCGTAATATCAATGTTCCTCTTTGCCGCAAAAATAAGATGCTCGATGCCCTCCCCGTAAGCATCCCCATCGCCGGCAAATACGATCACTTTGGTTTTTGGATCCGCGAGTTTTATCC
>JAQUME010000005.1 GCA_028718245.1 Candidatus Omnitrophota bacterium | reverse complement strand
TGGTAACTATTGATGATTTCAGGAAAATAGAGTTAAGGATCGCCGAGATCAAGGAGGTCAATGACCATCCGAACGCGGATAAATTGCTGGTTTTGACCGTGGACCTGGGTGACCGCAAGAAACAGGTGGTTGCCGGGATTAAAAGTTTTTACTCCAAAGATGAGCTTTTAGGAAAGCAGGTGGTCCTGGTAGATAACCTGGAGCCGGCTGTTTTACGGGGTGTGGAAAGCCAGGGTATGATATTGGCCGGCTCAGATGAAAATATATTAGCGGTTATCAGCCCCGAGAAAAAACTTAAATTAGGGAGTATTGTCAAATGATCAGGCAATTTGTGCCGCAGGAGTTTTGCCTTAAGTGCCGCTCTTGCTGCCGCTTTAAAGAGGCAAATTCAGTGTGGAGCCCCTGCTTATTGGATGAAGAGATACAGGGGCTGGTGGATAGAGCAGGGATACCCGCGGCCTCGATCTCGGCAGACCGGCGCATCCAGCCTATAGCTGGTCCCGACGGCGGATTTATTTGCCCCTTCCTTGATAGCGGGGATAATAAATGCCTCATTTACGATCAACGGCCCTTTGAATGCCGGCTCTATCCTTTTCTCATAAACCTACGCAAGGGTAAGGTGCTTCTGACCGTTGACCTGAACTGCCCTTATGTTCTTGAAAGAATGGATTCCCCGGAGATGCGGGAGTATATTGTTTATATTTCCTCCTACCTCAACTCGCCAAAGCAGCTCAAGATACTTAAAGATAACCCGCAGATCATCCAGGCGTATGAAGAGGTAAGAGAGGTCGCTGAATTACGACTATCCCGTGACCCTGAATAATCTGGTTTTAAAGGACCAAAAGCTGTTCAATAAATACCTTAGCCTGGCCAGGCATGAACTGGCGGCATTCTCCTTTTCCAATATATATATCTGGAAGCCCCTCTTTGATATACGCTGGGTTTTGATCCGGAGGAGCCTTTGCGTATTTTTTTCTGATAAGATCGGCTGTTTTATGTACCTTCCTCCGTTGGGAAAAGAACCAAACCTCCCGGCTGTAAAGCGATCTTTTGAGATCATGGATGATATCAACGAGAATAAGGATATCTCCCGCATTGAGAATATTGAAGAACCGGAGCTGGAGTATTACCGGTCTTCGGGCTACCGCTCTAGCGATAAATACCCGGATTATCTTTGTTCGCGCAGGGATCTGGCGCTGTTCAGGGGGAATAAGTTCAAATCCCAGCGCGCTTCTTATAATTATTTTATCAAGCATCATGATTTTAAGGTAAGGCCGCTCTCCCCGGCTGATAAGGCAGAGTGTTTGGACCTATTCAATTCCTGGCTGGATGGCCGTAAAAAACAGAATAGCGACGATATCTATCGCGGGATGCTTGAGGATAACCGCAGGGTGATCAACGCAGCTTTGGCTGATTACAGGCGCTTAAGTTTTGAGGGGATCGTGGTTAAAGTGGATAAACAGATCAGGGGATTTACATTCGGATACAGGTTGAATGCCGATACATTCTGCGTGCTTTATGAGATAACCGATCTTTCCGTGAAGGGCCTGGCGCAATTCATCTTCAGGAGTTTCTGCCAACAGCTAAAGATCTATAAATACATTAATATTATGGATGATTCGGGTTTGGATAATCTGCGCAAGGTAAAACTTTCTTATAAGCCGTTGCGGATGGTCCCGGCCTATATTATAACCAGGCATGCATAAAGATATCGATGAAGTGGAATTTACCATATTTGATACCGAGACCACCGGCCTTAACTGGCAGGCTGGAGACCGCATAGTTGAGATCGCCGGCTTAAGATTTAAGGGCCAGGAGAAGATATCCACATTTTCTTCCCTGGTTGACCCGGGTTATCCTGTTTCAGAAGCCGCCTTTGCGGTAAATAAAATCACTCCCCAGATGCTCCGGACAGCCGAAAGCCCCAAAGAGGTTATCCCGCGATTCCTTGAATTTATCCGGGGCAGCTGCCTTTGTTCATACAACGCGGAGTTTGATCTGGGTTTTCTGGATAATGAACTTCAACTCATTTCTCTTTCCAGGCCCGGCGATATGGTTGTCTTTGACGTGCTTACCATGGCAAGAAGGCTTATGCCGGGGTTGAACCGCTATGCGCTCTGGTTTGTAGCGGAGAAGCTGGGGGTTAGATCAAAGCAGGAGCATCGCGCTCTTTCCGACGTGCAGATGACCTGGGAGGTCTTTGACAGGCTCAAAATAGTCTGCCAGGCCAAGGGGATAACTGATTTTAGCGGCTTCTCCGGGCTCTTTGCTTTTAATCCCGGATTGCTGGAAAGCTCTAATGAGCAGAAGGCATCTAAGGTCATGGAATGCATTGATCTAAAGGCGACATTAAAAATACGCTACATCTCTACGCAGAATGCCCAGGTAACCGAGCGCCAGGTTATCCCCAAAGAGATAAGACAGGATAGGGGGCATAAATATCTTGTGGGATATTGCTGCTTAAAAAAAGAGGAGCGCGTCTTTCGCCTGGACAATATTTTGAGCCTGGAGATCGCCTGAAGGAACATTCAGGTTGCATAAAAACTGGTTTGTTATAAAATATAATCCGTAACATTCACCTTCAAGGGTTAGAAAAAATGTGGTTTAAAACTAAGATCGATTTTGGGGTTGAGCGCAGAAAGTATATCCGCCTGGATACTGTCCTTCCTGTGCAGTTCCGTCTGGAGAGCCCGGACAGGTCGCAGATATTTTCCCCCTGGATGCAGGGGTTTACCAACAGTATCGGCCGCGGCGGCATATGCCTGGCAGTGAACAACCTTTCGGCTGAGCTGTTCCGGCTGATCCAGGAAAAGAAGGCCAAATTATCCATCGAAACCGATGTCCCCTTACTCAGGAATCCGATAATCGCCTTTACCGGCGTGGCCTGGACAAGAGAAGTCCCGGGTTATCCTAACCGTTACCTTATCGGCCTATCCTATGAACAGATCAACTCCTCCCAGAACAATACCCTTATGCGTTATGCCCGGCTAAAGAAGTTTTTTATACCGGTGACGATCTCGGTTATCGCCTGCTTGACCCTATTCCTGGCTTTCGGTGCCTACTTAAACATACAGCTGACCCATAAAAACAGGATGCTCGTTGAGGAGTTAGTCGGAGTATTACACGAATCCGATCTTGCCAGGCAGAGGATAAAAGAAATAGCCCAGCAGAGGGTTGTCCTACAGCAGAAGATCAATTCGTTGGTTTCCCGGATCAAATCCGCCTCGGAAAAAAAAGATATCCAGCCAGTCGCTGCCGTTGATAAGACAAAGGAATTAAATGAACTGATCTTGGGGCTTACCAGGGAGAGGGATCTTTTACAGACAGAATTGGCTATGCTGCAGGTCAGTGAAAAGACGGTCAAAGAAGAATCCTCGCGCCTGGATACCAGGAAGGCGATCCTGACCAAGGCAAACCTGGACCGGATGTACCAGTGGCTTAAGATCCACCAGAATCCGCGCACGGGATTGGTAATGAGCTTTGAAGGGGATAAAGATATTGCCAACTGGGCCTTTACTTATGACCAGGCGCTGCTGATCCAGGTTTTTACCAACCTTAATGATCATGACCGGGCAAAAAAACTGCTGGATTTTTTTGCCTATCAGGCGCAAAGGGAGGACGGCTGGTTTTTAAATGCTTATTACGCCGATACCGGGAGCCCGGCGGAATTTGTCGAACACTGCGGCCCGAATATCTGGCTGGGTATTGCCATTATTCAGCATAGCCGCAAAACCGGGGACAGGCATTATATGCCAATAGCCGAAGAGATCGCCGGCAATATTATCAAGCTGCAGCAGGCCGACAGCGACTGCGGTATCCGCGGCGGGCCGCAGATGAGCTGGTATTCTACGGAGCATAACCTGGATGCTTACGCCTTTTTCAAGATGCTCTCCGAAGTTACAGGCAAAGAAAAATATGGCCGGGCAGCCGAAGATACATTAAGCTGGCTGGTGCGCAATACTTATGGCAGGGATGATCTGCCGGTCAAGCGCGGCAAAGGCGACTCTACGATCGCCACCGACACCTATGCCTGGTCCATTGCCGCTATCGGCCCGGAAAGATTAAAAGAGCTGGGCATGGACCCGGATAAAATAATGGAGTTCGTCGAGGATAATTGTAAAGCGGAGGTTGATTTTGTCCGTCCCTCTGGCCGGGTCGTCAAGATCCAGGGTTTTGATTTTGCTCCCCAGCGCCACGTTGCCCGCGGAGGGGTGGTTTCAAGCGAATGGACCGCACAGATGGTCGTCTCATACAAGATAATGGCGGATTATTATTCTAAAGCGGGCCAGGAAGATAAAGCCGCTGTTTACCGGAATAAAGCGGATAATTACCTGGCGCAGTTAGGCAATATGATCATTTCCAGTCCCTCTCCCTCGGGACAGGGGGAAGGCTGTCTTCCTTACGCTACGCAGGATTTTGTGGATACCGGGCACGGCTGGATGACCCCAAAAGGCAAGCATACCGGTTCAGTATCCGGGACTGCTTATGCCATTTTTGCCTATTACGGTTATAATCCCCTGGAACTTGACTGATGCGCAGGAAATTACAGGATATTTTTCGCAGGCTTTATTCTGAATTCGGGCCGCAGCATTGGTGGCCGGCGGAGGATAGTTTTGAGGTTATCATCGGTGCTTTCCTTACCCAGGGGACTAACTGGCTGAATGTGGAAAAGGCCATAGCCAGGCTTAAGGAGAAAAAGGCGCTTGAGCCCGGAAAACTTTTTCGGATGAGCTCCGCTAAGATATCCTCCTTGATCAAAAGCAGCGGTTACCATAATATCAAGGCAGCCAGGATCAAGGAATTCCTGAAGTTCTTTTTTGAGATTTATCAGGGTGACCTTGGGAAGATGTCGAAAGAGAAGATGCGGAAATTGCGTAAGCTCCTGCTTTCGGTAAAAGGAATAGGCCCGGAAACAGCGGATTCCATCCTGCTCTATGCTTTGAATAAACCGGTATTCGTGGTGGATGCCTACACCAAAAGGGTATTTTCCCGGCACGGCTTAATTAACGATGATGCCGGCTACGCGCATGTTCAGGATATTTTTATGCGTAATCTCAAAAACAACGCGAAGATGTTTAATGAATACCATGCCCTTTTAGTAAGGCTGGCTAAGGATTACTGCCGTAAACTCGATCCTAAATGCGGGATCTGTCCTCTCCATGGTCAATAAAAAACGCCTGCTCAATACTATCCGGAAATTGATCAGCCTGGATTCCCAGAATCCGCCCGGCGATGAATCCAGGGCAGCTGGTTTTGTAGCCAAATATTTACGCGCTCTCGGCCTGGATGTCAAAACCTACAGCTTTAAAAGCAAAAGGACAAATGTAATCGCTACCCTTAAAGGTAGGTCCGGTAGATCCCTTCTGATCACCCCGCATCTTGATACCGTGCCTGCAGGAAAAAGCTGGAGGCATGATCCTTTTACCGCTAAAATTACCGGGGACAAAATATACGGGTTAGGGGCAACGGATTGTAAGGGTAATGTGGCGTGCGCCATGGAAGCTATCCACAGCCTGGTTGAGGAGGGTACAGAGCTTAATTATAACCTGGTATTTGCCGCAACTAGCGACGAAGAGAGCGGTTCATCCCTGGGGCTGATACCTTTACTGGAGCGCTCGATATTGAAAGTTGAGGCGGCAGTGGTCCTGGATGCCGATGATTTTGAGATCGTGATCACACAGAAAGGGCTGATGCATCTTAAAGTATCTATTAAAGGCAAAAAAGCCCACGGGGCCTATCCCTGGCTGGGCGTTAATGCCATAGATATAGCGGCCAGGGTAATTACCGACCTTAAAGATCAAAAAATAAATTATAAAAAGAACAGGTATTTGCGGGAGCCCACCGTTAATGTCGGCACCATAAAAGGCGGGGATAAGGTGAATGTGGTCAGCGACTGGTGTGAATTCGAGCTGGATTTCCGCTTTCTTCCCGGGACAAGCCACAAGCGGATTTTACGGAACTTAAAGGCAATCATTTCCCGCTACAGCAGTAATTTTAAGATCGATATCCAGGGCATCCAGGAGCCGTATTATATTAGTCCCGAACATCCGCTGGTTAAGGGTTTGATTTCGGCGATGCGCAGCGCTAAGGTAAAGCCGCGCCTCAGCGGTTCGGAGGGGGCAACCGTGATCACATTTTTTAAATCCAGGAATATCCCGGCCCTTGCCACCGGTTTCGGCAGCGAAGGCTGCGCGCATGTCGCGGATGAATATGCAAGGGTGAGCAATTTGTATAAAGGGGCCAAGCTGTTGGCCGGGTTCCTCAAGAATTATAAATTTTCATAAATAGGGAAATTCACAAGGAGATGAAATGGAGATATTAAAGATCAAGCGCAGGGTGCGCCTTAAGAAACCTTACCTGGTGGTGGCCTGGCCGGGGATGGGGGATGTGGCGTTTAAGGCGGCAAACTATCTGGTGGAATACCTGAAAGCCGAGGAGTTGGCCAGTATCGAAGCAGAGGGATTTTTTTATCTCACCGGAAGCGTGATCGCCTCCGGGATATTGGAAAGTCCGCAATTGCCGGAAAGCAAATTCTATTTCTGGAAGAACAAGGGGGGCAAAAATGACCTGATCATATTTTTAAGCAATGCCCAGCCCGATCTCTCTAAGGCGGATAAGTATTCTCAGGAGATCCTGGGGCTTGCCAGGAAATTCCAGGTTGAGGCGGTGGTAAGTTTTGCCTCTATGCCGCAGCCAACCGACCACATGCAGGATTCAGCCGTATGGTTCGCGGCTACAGACCGCAAGATCAAGGAGATCCTGGGGAAATATAATTTCCGGGCGCTGGAGAACGGCCAGATCAGCGGAATGAACGGCCTCTTTCTGGCTATGGCCAAGAAAGCCGGATTTAAAGGTTTTTGCCTGCTCGGGGATATCCCGCTTTATACCATTCAGATCGAAAACCCCAAGGCCTCTGCCGCGGTGCTGGAAGCCCTGGGAAAGATATTGAATATAGTTATAGACGTGCGGCCGCTGAAAGAACAGGCCCATGTCATGGAGAATGAGATCAATAAGCTTTTGGATTTTCTTAAGTTGGGGACTCCGGGCCAGTCCGGCCCGATCGGCGAGGATGAGGTGGAACTGATCAAGAAAACCTTAAGCCAGCTTACCAAGCTGCCGGCCTCCATAAAAGAAAAGATCGAGAAGCTCTTTGAGGAAAGCAAATCAAACATCGCCAAGGCCAATGAATTAAAGGCCCAGCTGGATAAATGGAATGTCTATAAGGAGTATGAGGACAGGTTCCTGGACCTTTTCCATAAGAACCAGGATAAAGGGAATTGATAATGAGCGATAGCCGGATAAAGGTGGTTTTATGCGACCTGGGGAAGGTCCTGGTTGATTTTGACCATAAGCGCTCAGCCCAAAGGATATCGGGTTTCTGCGCGAAAAACCCTCTTGAAATATATAACCTCTTTTTTGATTCGCAGGTCACCGTGGCCTTTGAAGAAGGAAAGATCGGCCCGCAGGAATTTTATTCCAGGGTTAAAGAGATGCTGGCCTTAAAACTCAGCTATGATTCCTTTGTCCCTATCTGGAACGATATATTCTTCTTGAGCGCAGGGAACCGGAAGGTATATTCCCTGCTTAACAGGTTAAAAGCGGATTACCGGACCGCGATGCTTTCCAATATCAACATCCTGCATTATGAATATTTGAAAAGGAGTTTCCCGGTATTTGACGTTTTTCACCAGCTTTTCCTTTCTTATGAATTGGGCCTGGCTAAACCGGATAAATCGATCTACCATAAAGTGATCTCAATCCTTGGTGTATCTGCTGAAGAGGTATTCTACTGCGACGACCGGCCGGAACTGGTCGAGAGCGCATCCAGCCTGGGGATCAGGAGCTTTGTTTTCAGGGATGTTCCGGGCCTGCTTAAAGACCTGGCCGGCCTTGATATTATTCCCGCCAGGGCTTGAAAATCAACCTTCCCGCCTTTGTAACTGCTTAATAAACTTGCTGTTTAGTCTCTAAAGTAATATAATAATACGATGAGTTTTGAGCGGAAAATCAATATACTTTATGTGATCACCAAGCTGGAATTAGGCGGGGCCCAGAAGCAGCTTTTAAGCCTTATCCGGGGGTTAAATAAGGAAAAATTCAAGCCCTATCTTCTAACCGGCCAAGATGGTTTGCTGGTAGATGAGGCGGCGATGATCCCGGATTTAAGGCTGATCCGCTGTAAATTCCTTGAGCGCCCCATCCATCCGGCCAAAGATATCCTTGCCTTATTTTTCCTGTATTTTTTTATAAAAAATAATAATATAGATGTAGTGCATACGCATAGCTCAAAGGCAGGGATTTTAGGCAGGTGTGCAGCCAGGCTCTCCGGCATCAGGGTTATTGTCCACACCGTTCACGGTTGGAGTTTCCACGATTATCAACATAAAATCCCGTATCATTTGTATATGTTTTTGGAAAAGGCCTGCGCGGCTTTTACCAGCAAAATAATCGTTGTTTCCCGTTCTGACCTGAACAAAGGATTAGCCCATGCGGTCGGAAGAAGGGACCAATATGAGCTGATAAGATATGCCGTAAATAACCAGGAGTTCAAGAACAGCGCCACGCCGCCTGCAGCAAGGGAAAATTTGGGGCTGTCCGGGGATGGGCCGGTCATAGGTACGGTTGCCTGCCTTAAGAAGCAGAAATCCCCGCTGGATTTTATAAAATTAGCCGCTGCCATTAAAAAAGATTTTCCCGATACTAAATTTATCCTCGCAGGAGATGGGATATTGCGCCGAAAGGCCTGCTCCCTGATAAAGAAGCTTAAGCTGGAGGAGGTGGTTATTCTGCTCAGCTGGCGCAATGATATACCCCTAATTTTATCCTGCCTGGATATCTTTGTGCTTACCTCGCGATGGGAAGGACTTCCGATAGCTGCCTTGGAGGCAATGGCTGCGGGAGTTCCCCTGGTAGCTACTGATACCGGCGGCATCAGGGAGGTGATCACAGATGGCAAAACAGGCTATTTGGTTAAACCGGGGGATATTCAATCCATGCGCAACCGGGTCGTTGAATTATTGAAAAATACCCCGCGGAGAAATGAATTTGTCAGGCTTTCCAGGGAGAGTATCGGTTCCGGGGAGTTCTCATTAGGTAATATGCTGAGAGATACCGAAGGAATATATTCCGGTTTATTGGGGGGAGGGAGAAATGCTTAAATACCTGATCATCCTTACCGCCGCCCTGATCTCCAGCATGCTTTGTACATTTTTACTGACAAGGTTTTCCTTGAGGCGTAAAATACTTATAACAGGGAATATCCCTTTGGTGGGAGGAGCGGGGATAGGGCTGGCTTTTGTTTTTTCTTCAGCTTTGGCTGTTTTTATGTTCGGCCTTTCTCCGCTTAAGATATTAACGGTAATCTTTGCCTGCGGCCTGGTATTATTCTTCGGGGTAGTGGATGATTTAAGAGAATTGTCTATAACACAGAAATTCCTGGTCCAGTCATTTTGCGCCGCTCTATTGATCTTATCCGGCATAAGGACCGATATTGTTTATTTCGGGTTTTGGGGTAATGCCGTAATTACTTTTTTCTGGATCCTGGGCCTGACCAACGCCTTTAATCTGCTGGATATTATGGATGGCCTGGCTGCCGGAACTGCGCTTATCGTCGGCAGCGCATTTCTGTGGATAGGTTTTTTAAGCGCGGATCTAAACGTACAGATCTTAAGCCTGGTACTCTGCGCCTCAAGTGCGGGTTTCCTGATCTTTAACCTCCCTCCGGCAAGGGCTTATCTGGGCAATTCCGGCAGTCATTTTCTGGGAATGCTCATCTCCTGTATCGCCTTAATCACCCATTATGCTTCAAGCAGCAATGCCTTCGCGCTGCTTAGCCCGGTGGTCATCCTCGGTCTGCCCATCATGGATACACTGTTGCTTATTATATTCAGGATAATCAAGAGGAGGCCCCCTTTTAAGAAAAGCAATGACCATATCGCCTTAAAGATGGGCGCTCTGGGTTTTTCAAAGGCGCAAACGATCTCGGCCATGTATTTATTATCCTCTGTCTTTGCCGGCTGCGGTATCCTTCTGACAAGGGTAAGCGACCTCTCCGCAGCGGGCATCATTATAGCTGTTTTTCTGTTCAGCACCGGTATATTCCTGGGATTGGTTAAGATAGAATCAAATGCCTGAGAAAAAGATCATTATTTTGGGGGCGGGATTGGCCGGTTTAAGCGCCGCCTGGCATCTTAAAAAAAGGGGGCTGGGAGGCGCTGTATTTGAAAAGGAAAATACAGTAGGGGGATTATGCCGTTCTAAACAGGCAGGGGATTTTGTTTTTGATTATTGCGGCCACCTCCTACATTTCCGGAATAACTATACGCTGAAATTGGCCGCAAGGTTATTAAAGGGAAATCTGGCGCAGCATGAAAGAAATGCCTGGATCAATAATTCCGGTATCTTTATCCGTTATCCCTTTCAGGCCAACCTGGGGGCTTTACCCAGGCAGATAGCCATGGAATGCCTGCTGGAATTCATTTATGCCGCTAAATTACCCCGGCCGGTCAATATCCAGGAAAATTTTCTGAAATGGATAAATACTACTTTTGGCAAAGGTATAGCCAGGCATTTTATGGTCCCTTATAACAGAAAATTCTGGGCAACCTCTTTAAACCGGATAGGTTGTCCATGGTCGGATAAATTTATCCCTCAGCCAAGCCTGTCCGATATAATTGACGGATTCCTGGCGGGAAGCCGGAATCATTTTGGTTATAATGCAAATTTCTGGTATCCCGTGAAAGGGGGGATTGACCGGCTCTCCCGGGCATTTGAAAAAGAGGTAGGCGGGATTTCCAAGGGTTGTTATGTTAGTTCGATCGATCTTAAAAAGAAGGAAATAACCATCAAAGGCCGCGGCAAGGAAAGGTTTGATACCCTGGTGTTGACAATACCTTTGCCCGAATTGATGAAGATAGCTAACCCCTTGCCCGGAAAGATCCTTAAGAGCCTTAAGAAGCTGCGCTGGAATTCGATCTTTAACCTGAATCTCGGCGTAGAGGGGAGCTGCCAGGATAGAAAGCACTGGACATATTTCCCGCAAAAAGAAACCATTTTTTTCAGGGTCGGGTTCTTCCACAACTTTTCCAATAATAACGCACCCGGCGGCAGAAGCTCTTTATACACCGAAGTTTCCTATTCAGAAAACAGGCCGATTGACAGGAAAAAGATCGTTAAGCAGGTTTTAGCGGACCTGTACCGCTCCGGTACCTTGACCAAAAAAAACAGGGTATCGGTCCTGGATGTAAATGATATTAAATACGGCTATCCTATTTACGACCGGAATTATTTCCGGGCAACTACGGCAATAAAAGAATTCTTATCAGCCAGCAATATAATTGCCTGCGGCCGTTACGGAAGCTGGCAGTATTTGTCTATGGAAGAGGCGATACTTGACGGCAGGAGGGCGGCAGGGGAGATAAAATTATGGTGAAGAAACCGGCGGCGAGAAAGGTGATCGGATATTTACTGCTTGTAGTTTTGTTGGGGGCTTTCGCATTCCTGGCATGGGGGAAGCTGGCGGCATTCTTCTGCAACCGGGGTAATTATTATTTTGAACAGATGGATTACCAGAAAGCAGCCGCCTCTTATAAGAACTCTATAAGGATGGATCCCGGGTCCTGGATGGCGCATCTGGGATTGGCGGATGTCTACAGGGAAAGCGGGGATTATCAGGGAGCGGCCCGGGAATACAAAAAAGTGCTCTCGATAAATCCTCTTTATGCCAGGGCATACGATTCTTTAGCCCATGTATATTATGAGGAGGCAAATTATGAGGAGGCCCTGAAGGTTTTACTCCAGGGGCAGAAGGGGATCCCTTCGGACCAGAAATTAATAGAGTCATTCAAAAGCTGCTGCTATGCCTACCTTGCCGACGCCTTAAATAAGAGCACGGAATTGTTCCTGGCGAAGAAGAGCGGGGAAGCGATCCTCCTCTTGGAGAATCTCTTTGTCTCGTGTCCGGGAAACGCCCTGGCGTATTATACGCTGGGCTATTATTATCTTGCCGACGGGGATTACGATAAAGCGGAAATTTACCTGAACAAATCTCTCGGGATAGATCCGCAGTTCAACCAGGCCTATAAATTGCTTTCCGATATTTATCTGTATAAAAGAGATATGGATAAGTCCCTGTTTTATGCGCAAAAGACAGTCTCTTTGGATGCCAGCGATCCAGCCGCCTTAAATGACCTTGGGTTATTATTGATGCGGCTTGAACGCTATTCAGAAGCCATCCCTTATTTAGAGAGGGCAGTCAGCCTTGCTCCGGAGAACGCCGATTATGTATACAGCCTGGCCAGCGTTTACCGGGATAATAAAATGTCCGCTCAGGCGCTTGAGGGATATAGAAAGCTGGGCGCGCTAAAAAATGATTATCCCAATATGCACAATGATATCGCCGATATTTACATTGTTTTAGGAAAGCCTGATCAGGCCCTTAGTGAATACCGGCAGGAAATAAAATATAGCGGGGAAAAATTAGAAAAATTTCCCGCTGACCCCGTCTTGTTGAATAATTATGCCTACGCGCTGAACGGCATTGGGGGATCAGTTAAGGCGCAGCAGATCGTAGAAGGACTGGTTTTAGCGTATCCGCGCTACAGGCAGGCGTATCTTACTCTCTCTAAGATATATGAAAAAATGAATAAAAATGACCTGGCATTAAAGAGCCTGGAAAAAGCAAAACAGCTTTCCTCAGGGGAAAGTTTTATAGATGATGAGATATCCAGGTTTAAAACAAAAAGGCCCTAAGCTCCGGGGATACGGATGTTCATGAGATCAATTATAATAAGACTCCAGAAAATATATTCCTACCGCCGCTCTTTATGGGGAATGTCATGGAAGCAATTCAGGGCTAAGTATGCCGGGTCTGTTTTAGGGCTTTTCTGGGTGATAATAAATCCACTTTTGATGGTATTGGTGATCACCTTTGTATTCACCGCTGTTTTCAGGACAGAGGTAAAGGATTTTGCTTTATTTATCCTCTCCGGTATTTTACCGTGGATGTTCTTTTCCTCGGCCGTATCCGAAGCCAACCCTTCTTTATTGGCCCAGAAAAGCGTCCTCCACCAGTTCAGCCTGCCGAAAGAGATACTGCCTTTGAGTTCTATGCTGTCTTATTTTATGAATTTTCTTATAAGTTGGTGCATAGTATTGCCGGTATTCTTTTTACGTAACCCCGGGATCCTCCCGGCGGCTTTTTTGCTGCCGCCCCTTTTTTTGTTGACCTATTTCTTTACCTGCGGGGTCGGCTTATTGTTCAGCGTAGTCAACATAATCTTGCGCGACCTGGAGCATCTGCTGGGCATCCTGCTTATGTTTTGGTTTTGGGTGACCCCTGTTTTTTATTCCGTGGAGATGGTCCCGGAACAATTCCGCTGGGTATTCAATTTAAACCCGGTTTCCCCGTTTATTTTCTGTTACCGGGAGATTGTCTTTTACGGCAGGATGCCCGGGCCAGCGGTATTCTTATGGGTTACCTGCCTGGCTTTCGCGAGTTTGTTTATCGGTCTGGCGGTGTCGGTCCGCCTCGAGTCTATGGTTTTAAAACGTATTTAATATGCCTATAATCAAATTTCAGGATGCCTGGGAGATGTACCGTATCAAGTTTATTATTGAAGGTAAGGCCTCCTGGCAGAATTTCTGGGCCCTGCGGGGAGTCAGCTTCTCCATGGAAAAAGGGGAAACGCTGGGGATAATCGGAGAGAATGGCGCGGGAAAGTCTACTGTCTTGAAATTGATCGCCGGGATGTTAAACCCGGACCGGGGGCAGGTAAATGTCTCCGGAAGGGTAGCCGGGCTTCTGGAATTGGGCGCGGGCTTTCAGCCCGAGCTTACCGGAAGGGAGAATATTTTCCTGCAGTCGGAGCTTTTCGGCTTAAGCCGCGAAGAGATCGATAAGGGGCACCGGAAGATCGTTGATTTTGCCGAGATCGGCAAGTTCATAGACGCACCGGTAAAGTGCTATTCGCAGGGCATGTTCGTGCGCTTGGCTTTCGCCATAGCAATACACATGGACCCCGACATTTTTCTTATCGATGACACGCTGTCGGTGGGGGATGAATATTTCCAGAAAAAGTGCATCAAAGAAATATTCAAGCTAAAGGAGAGCGGCAAGACGGTGGTCATTGTTACCCACGACTTGGCTTTGCTGCAGAAATTGTGCAAAAGAGCGATATTCCTGAAAAACGGGATGATGGTCAGCGACGGGAATGCTTCCAAGACCACATCTTTTTATTCGCAGGCGCTGGGCAGCCCAAAGGGAAGCGCTATTATCAGGAAAAAAGATCTAAGCCTGGTATTCAATAACGGCCGGGTATTATTGAACTGGAAAGGAAACCAAATCACCGCTCCTTCGGGGATTTATACCGCATTTGGGCTCTCCGGCAGGTGGTATAATTCCAGCCAGGCAGAATGGGAACTGCGGGATACCGCAGGAATGCTTATGGCGACAGGTAAATTTCCCCATCTGGGGCTTACTCAGATATGGAGCCTCCGGGTAAGCGATGATAATGAGATCAGCTGGGATATGGAAATCGAGCCGGAAAAAGAAGCCCCGCTGCCGGAAGTATACTTTAATGCTTTCCTTGATAAGGGGTATAATAAGTGGGTTCTTGATCAGGATGCCGGAGACTTCCCGGATATAAAAGAAGAGGATAAGAGCTGGATGCCCGTATTTTCCAAAAACGGAACAGCTGTCTGCATCGGGGTATATCAGCAGGATTCGGCTTCAGGAGAACTGCCTGTTTTGCTGTTTGAAAACCCGCCCTTGAAATATCCGGTCCAGGGCTCCATATCCAATTCCGATTATTTTAACCCGGGGCGCATATTGCAGTTCAAAGCCGTTCCCCTCATCGCCGCAGTCCCGGATCAAACCGGCAGGATCAGCTGTTTTTCCGGCAAAATAATAGTTGGTATAGGGGATATAAACGGCCACATCTCCAGAATGCAAAATGAATCCGCCATATCAAACGGCAGGCTGAAACTGGCATTTGATAAGGGCAGGATTAGGCTCTTTTTCGATAATATCCCCCTGACCAAAGCGGAGCACATGCATTCGGCGTTCTTTGCGCAACAGAGATGGCATTCTTCGGATTCAGGCCGTTGGAAATTGGAAAAAGAGTCCGAGAGTAAAATGACTGCCCGCGGAAGCTGGGATAATTTCGGGATCCGTCAAATATGGCAGATCAATATATGCGATGATTCTTCTTTTACTTGGGATGTTGACCTGGAGGTAGATCGGGATACGGCTATCCAGCAGCAGCGCCTGCGGTGTTTTTTCCCCGGGGATTTTAAGCTTTTTTTCAGCGAGTTCGCTTCTGGAGAATTCAGCGACAAATTTACCGACCGAGAAGTTGACCTCCTGCAAAGATGCGTTTGGCTGGGCCCGGCAGAGCTGAGCGACCGCGCAGGTAAGCTGCCCAGAGTATCTTTGTTCTTTTCAGAAAAATTGGATAATTTCGTGAAAGTTTTTAATTCCGATTTTTATAGCAAGGCAAGGCTTTTACACGTGGAGAAGGTTGAGCCGGAGGAGAATATGGTGTTTTCTCCCGGCAGGCACGAATGTTTCAAGGCAAGGTTTGTTTTTGGTAAAAATAATACGGTGCGCGCGGATATCTTTGATAACACCATTGAAAATAAGGATATCAAATTGGTATTTGATAAAGGAAGCGGGCGGTTTTATAAAAACGGGAGCGAGCTTACCAAGAATATCGCGCTTTACACTTCAATACGCTCACAGAAGCGCTGGCATGATTCCTTCTCCGCTGCCATTTGGAAGGTCGTCTATAATGACGGGAAGAAACTGAGGATTTTTGGCAGATGGCTGGATCTGCCTTTATCTCAAGAGTGGGAGATCCTCCTTAGGGACAACGGGATCTTTTCCTGGCAGGTGGTTCTGGGCGTAGAAAAGGAGATCACATTAGATTGTCTTCAGGCAAACATTATGTCTTCCGAGAGATTTTCCCGCTGGATAGGGGGCCGGGAGGAGGGGGCCTTCCCTGAATTTTCAGGCGAAACCGACGATAGCTGGGATTGTTTGTGGAGAGGGAAGGAAGATGACCGGGTTATCGGTTTGAGGGAGGATCCCGCGCGTAATTTGCCGGGGCTCTCTTTGCGCCTCCAGGAATCAAATCCGCAATGGCGTCTTAAAATAATGAATTCAGACATTTATCACCGCGGCAGGATACTGCAATACGCGTCTTCTTCAAAAATAAATTTCTTGCCGGGCAAATACCCTTATTTTTCCGGTATCCTGGCTATACAAGACACATAAATGGATATATCTATAATAATTCCCGCATACAACCGAAAGTCCAAACTTAAGGCCTGCCTGGATTCCTTATCCGGTCAGGATTACGCCAAAAATTCTTTTGAGATCATTGTAATAGATGATGGGTCCAGCGACGGCACCGGAGATATGCTCGTGGAGCTTTCTAAAACAAATCCCAATTTAAAATATTTTATCCAGGCTCATAAAGGGCCGGCAGCGGCCAGGAATTTAGGCATAAAACACGCGCAAGGGCGGATAATCGGTTTCACGGACTCTGATTGCCTCCTGGATAGGGGGTGGGTTAAGGGGATGGTCACGGCGCATAGGGCAGAGCAGCATATCGCGGCGATCGGAGGAGAAACTTATGTTGACAGGCGTAATATCAAGGCGATGGTCAGCCAATCATTAAGCGACGGAGCGATAAATGTCCGGATAAAGGGAGAAGACAATACTATATTCTTTCCTACCTGCAATGTGTCTTTTAAACGGGATTATCTTGCTAAAGGCTTTAACGAATTATTCCCTTTGCCAGCTGGAGAAGACCTGGATTTCTTTTGGCGTCTATTTAAGAAGGGGGACAGGTTCATCCACAGGCAAGATATAAAAGTACGCCATGATTGCCACACGGATTTTATTTCTTTCTTAAGGCAGGCATATATGTACGGGAGAGGGAATTATCTGGTCCAGCATATGCATCAAGACCATCCTTTGTTGCAGGAAATAAAGACCGCAAACAGCGCCATTTTTGCCTTCGGGCTTATCGTAAATCTTATTAAGGCCCCAAGGTTCTCCTTTATTTCAGGCAGGCGGCTTATTAAATTTTACGCCGGCCTTAAACCTTTTCAAAAATTCCAGGTGTATGTTTATTTTGCATTGCATAAAATAATGTATTTAGCGGGCAACATAGCGGAGCATATGCGCGCGCTAAAAATGTCTGATTTAATCCGGGGGGAGGATACAAAAGAAACCGGCCTTAAACCCGAATACATAATTTTAGATATTACCCATAGGTGCAATCTCAGGTGCAATATTTGCGAGATCAGAAAAGACAGGAAGATAGAGGAATATACCCTGGATGAGGTAAAGGGCATTATTGATCAGGCTATAGAATGGGGCGTAAAGGAGTTTGTTCTATCCGGAGGAGAGCCGCTCTTGAGGGAGGATATATTTGACATACTGGATTTTGTGAAAGCCAGGAATTACTCTGTCGGGATACTGACTAACGGCATTAAGCTGGATGAAACGCTGATTAAAAGATTATTGCCCTATTTCGCGGCTAAGTCGTTGTCATTAAGCATATCCCTTGACGCGATGACCCCCGGCCTCCACGATGATATCCGGGGTTCCCGGGGATGTTTTGAAAAAACCCGCGGCGGATTAAAATCGCTTTCCGCGTTAAAAAAGAGCTACCCAAATATAAATTTTAATGTAATATCTATAATCTTGAATGAAAACCTGGAAGAGCTAATTGACCTGGTTAATTTTTTAAAATCCCTGAACGTTAATTCCATTCAGCTTCAGCCGCTGCTTTCCAATAATTTGGTCATGAGGGAAAGGGAAACGGGGGTTAAATACTGGGTACCGCAAAACAGGCTGGCTGTTTTGGATAAAGTGGTGGATGAATTAATCGGGTTTAAAAGGGACAATTTCAGTCTGTTGCGTAATTCGGAGCAGAACCTGAATCTCGTAAAGAAATATTTCCGCGGCACCCTTTCCAGTGACGATGTGAAGTGCCATTATATAACCAAGACCATGCTTATCGCTAATAATGGCGAGGTGACCACCTGTTTTGAGAGTTACGGTAATATCCGTAAAAACGGATTAAGGAAAATATTTGAATCAAAGGCCAGCCAGCGGGCAAGAAAGAGGGTTGCGGCATGCGCTAAACCCTGCCTTTTGCCTTGTTTTTGCGATTAAGGGGAAGTTATGAATAACAAGAGAAAAATCCAACTTATAAAAAAGGGATTGCTTTTCTGGCTTTCACGTAAGATCGACTACCCATTGATCCCCCCCGATTGCATACAAATTAATTTTACCTTTCGGTGTAATTTAAGATGCAAGATGTGCAGCATGCATGATTTATCCCGGTCTTTTAAGTCCCGGAATAAGCCCTATGAATTGAACATTGCGGTCATGGAAAACTTAATAAGGGAAGCCGGTGAAATGGGGATCAAGTCGTTAATTTTGATCGGCGGGGAGCCCTTCCTGGAACCGAAGATATTGGAATTAGCGGCTTTCGGCAAGGAGTGCGGCATGCAGGGTATTACTATAGTGACCAACGGCACTCTCTTTACCAGGGAACTGATACAGAAGATATTTGACTATAAATTAGATAATCTAAACTTCAGCGTATCTATCGATGCCGCTTCTGAAGGCAGCTTTGCTAAAATAAGGGGCGAGAATGTATTGCAGAAGATAATAGGTAATATCGACCTGATTAATGCCATGAAAACCAAAGAAAATAAACCTTATCCCAACATATGCTCTGTTTGCACGATTATGGACCAGAACATAGAAGAATTAATGGATATAGTAACTTTGTGCAGAAAAATAAAGATATCCAGGATAATATTACAGCCGGTAGTCGCCAATAACACCGATCAAAGGATCAGGGACTCCAGCCGCCCGACTTTTATCCCGGAAGAAAGATACAAGATTTTAGATAGTGCGATAGACAGCCTGGTGAAATTCAAGCGATCAAGCGAAGCAAATTTTGATTTCATCGCCAATAGCGCCGGCAATCTTGAATTAATGAAAAGTTATTTCCGGGGGAAGATGAGGGGCTGGAAAATGCCATGTTACGCGGGGTATAACCGCCTGCAGGTTGTTCAGGAGGGGAAGGTTTATTTTTGCGTGGAACAGGAAAACAGCGAGGCGACATTCGGGGATGTCTCAAAAGACAGCTTGAAATCGCTGTGGTTCTCAAAGAAAGCAAGGGATTACAGGGGTTTGATCAGAAAATGCCGCTTTCCCTGCCTCCAATGGTGCTCTTACCGGGATGAGTTTATTGAGTTTGCGGGTATATTTGAAAAAGAACGCTTATTTAAAAAACGCCGATAAGATGAACGCCGATTCACCACAAAACGCTGATTATGATCTGGATATCGCCCTGATAATGTGCCCGGCCTGGGGGATAGACCAACCGCCGGTAGGTATAAGTTATTTGAAGGGATATTTGAAACAGAAGGGAATAAGGGTTAAGTGTTTTGATTTCAGTTTTGACCTGTATAAAGATTTTTCCGATAAGAATTACTGGGATTTGAATTATCCCGAATATTTTACCGACCCCGTGCTTTTTGAGAAACATGTCCTGTTATTTTTAAGTCCTTTTATCGACAAGTGGGCCGGTCAGATCCTCAGCCAAAAGCCGAGGGTAGTGGGATTTTCCCTCTTCATGTCCAGTTATATGGTAAGCCTGCTTTTGACTAAAGAGCTGAAAAAGAAAGATCCGGAGTTGATAATTATCGGCGGCGGGCCGGAGGCAACCAGGATCAAAAGGGTAATGGCCGACGGCATAAGGAGATTTGCCGCTCTTGACCGGAATATTATTACCGGCGGTTATTTTGATATCCTGCTTGACGGGGAAGGCGAGGAGGCATTAGTGGAGCTCCATTCTCTTCTGGGCCAGGGTAAAGATTTTCATTCTATTGACGGGGCCCTATACGCGGAGAATGGGAAAGTGACAGCGAATAAGCCCAGAGGTTTATTGAAAGACCTGGATATGCTCCCCTGCGCCGATTATGACGATTATCAGCTTGCCGGCTATAAGCGAGCTTCAATGCCGCTGGTAACCAGCAGAGGATGCATCAACCGTTGCGCCTTTTGCGCCGACAGCCCTCTATGGAAGATATACCGTTATTGCTCTGCCGAGAGGGTGATCAAAGAGATCAGGCATATTGTTGAGAAATACCATAAGAATGAATTTGAGATCATGGATTCAACTTTTAACGGCGATATCAAGCGGGTGGCTGCCATATGCGACCTGATCATAGGCTCTAAACTTGATATCAGGTGGTCTGCCAAGGCGACTTTGAGCAAAGGCATGGATTATAGGTTGCTTGAAAAAATGAAAAAAGCAGGCTGCACCAGCCTTGCCTATGGGGTTGAGAGCGGCTCAGCGGCCGTCTTAAAGGAAATGCATAAGAACAATGATATCGAGGAAGCCAAAAAGATAATCCGGGATACCTGGAGGGCGGGTATCCAGGCGAACTGCTTCTTTCTCATAGGTTATCCTACGGAGACCGAGGATGATTTTCAGCGCACACTTGATTTTATCAGAGAAAACGCCAGGTTCATATATTGTTTTGACCAGGTAACCGGCTGCCACATTGAAGAGGATTCTTACCTCGGTCTTAATGTGGATAAATACGGGATTATTTTCAAGGAAGACGGCTGGCATAACCGGCAGAGCACTCCGGAGATAAGGAAAAGTAGGCTCCAGCGTTTCCGCAGCCTGGCAAGAGAACTGCATAAGCACTATCAATGCGAGGTGCAATACTGATGAAGATCGCACTCGTCCAATGCCCCTGCGCCTTCGGGACAGCCATGCCCGGTCTGGGCCTGGCGTATTTAAGCTCATGTCTGAAAAAGAACGGCCATAGCGTCGAGCTTTTGGATTTGAATATTGTCCTCTATGGCAAGAGGAATGAAAAAGACAGGCTGTATTGGGATAGTTCCAGCGGCTATCACTGGTATTTGATTGAGCCTTTCAAGAAACTCCCCTTTATCGATGAGCAATATTATGAAGATTGCGTTAACAGGATACTGTCCTGTAACAGCGATATCCTGGGTTTTTCCGTCCAGAACACATCCGTCCTGTTCACCCTGGAGATCATCAAGAGGATAAAACTAAGAAAACCCTCTCAGAGGATAATCCTGGGCGGTCCGAACTGTTATAACATTTCCGGAGAGGATACGGATTTTAAGCTTCATCACGGGCTGGAAGAATATGCCGATATTATCGTGATCGGGGAAGGGGAAAATACCCTGCTGGATATCCTCAGGCGGATTGAAGCCGGGATTACCCTGGATGGCTTGCCCGGCACAGTAACCCCCAAAGAGGGAAGATGGGTATTTAACGGCCTTGCCAGCTCCATAACCAACCTGGATGAATTGCCGGATCCTGACTTCGCGGCCTATGATTTGAGCGCCTACACGGACAGGTCATCGCTGCCGGTAATTACCAGCCGGGGATGCGTAATGCGCTGCGTCTTTTGCACCGATACCTATTTCTGGATAAATTACCGCTGCCGCAGCGCCCAAAATGTCGTCGCCGAGATCATGCGTCTGCGCCAGGAATACCGCAACAGGTTCGTTAGCTTTAACGACTCGTTGGTCAACGGTAATTACGATAATTTTGTGAGGTTATGCGAGCTGCTTATCGCCAAGAGGGTCGGTATCAACTGGGGAGGGAATTGCCGGGTTGATAAGCGGTTCGACCGGCAGCTGTTGAAGAAAATGCGCAGGTCAGGCTGTGAATATCTGATCTTGGGCCTGGAGAGCGCCTCGAATAAGATCCTGAAGATGATGCATAAGGGTTTTAGCAGGGAGGAGGCAAGCATTTTTATCTGGGAATGCAGCCGCGCCGGGATAGAGATAGTGGCAAACTGGATCGTGGGCTTCCCGGGGGAAACCGATGAAGACTTCAAGAGAACCGCGGATTTTATCTCCGGGCACCGCAAATTAATAAAAAAGAATACCTTCAGCACCCTGACTATCAACCAGTTTTCTTACCTGCAGAAGCATAAGGATGAATTCGGGATTGTCCTGGACGGTCCGCATCTGGGGCTGTGGAATTCGCAGGACGGTTGCAATAACTTTGAGCTTAGGAATTCCCGGCTGCGGTATCTGGAAAAAATAGAGAATAAAATAAGCAGGGATTACGGAATAGTAAGGCAGGTAGGCGATGACGGAAGCATTTAAAAAATTTGAAACAAACTTAAGTTATTATTTTTCCCGGGTTTTAAACAAGAGGCTGGCTAAACCTCTATGGATATTCATCAGCTTAAGCCACCAATGCACCTATAATTGCCAGATGTGCGGGGTAGTGAAAATACTCAAAGGATACGAGCTGAACACCGAAGACGTTAAGAAGGCTTTTAATGAAATATCCGGCTGGCAGCGGGATTTCACAGTGGTTATCACCGGAGGAGAGCCGTTTTTAAGGAAGGACATTTTTGAAATATTCCGATACGCGCGGGAGGCAAACCTGAATATCGAGGCGGTTACCAACGGCTCATTGATCGACCGGGCCGTAGCAGGAAAAATAATGGCTTCAGGGCTGAAGAACATAGCCGTCTCTTTGGACGGAGCCGGGGAACAGACCCATGATTACATAAGAGAAAAAGGCGCGTTCAGGAAAGCGACAGAAGCGTTGAAGCATCTTGTGGCCGCAAAGCGGGATAACCGCGGCGGCCCCCAGATATCGGTATGGACTACCATTATGAAGGAAAATGTGGGAGAACTGTTTGATATCATCTCTGTGGCCAGGGAGTTGGGGGTTGAATGCCTGGTTTATCACCCGGTGATCGTGGCTCAGGAGGATATGCAGAATACCTCCTCCAGCGCGCGCTTCTGGCTGCAAGAGGAGGAGGTCAAGATACTTAAAGGACAGATAGACAGGATCGTGGATTACCAGAAGAAAAACGGTTTAGTGGCATTTTTACATGACCCTTATTTATGGCTCAGGCATTTTAACGGCCAGTTGACCAGCCAGGAGTGGTCATGCAACCCGTTTGTTTTTATAAACATCGGCCCGGATGGGGAGGTAAGGAGCTGCGGAGCGGCTTTTGGCAATATAAGAAATATGGATCTTGAAGCCTGCCTTGATACCCCGGAGGCTGACCGGGCAAGGGGCCTGATGAAAAACTGCCGCAAGCCCTGCCTGCAGACCTGCTGGTCCCATCCTGAGGCGGATTCATTATCCGGTATCGTAGATACTTTTATTTATGAAGTAAGAAAATACAGCTCCGGCCGGCAAGAAAAAAAGGAACTACTGGATGCCGCTTTGTCCAGGCTGACGGATTATGAAAGTTTGCTGAAAAATGCCAAACCTTAAGGAAGTCATTATCTCCATTACCAACAGGTGCAATTTACGCTGCAGGATGTGCGATATCCCCGGCGGAAAATCCGAGGAATTGCCCACCGATCAATGGAAGAAAGTGATCAGTGACGCCTCCAGATTAGGCAGCCAAACCATAGTTTTCAGCGGTGGGGAGCCGCTTTTAAGAGAGGATATCTTTGAGCTCATTTATTTCACGAGGAAGAATAAGCTGAATGCCTGCCTTACTTCAAACGGCTGTTTGATCGATAGCCAGGCTGCATCCCGGCTAAGCGCATCCGGCGTCAATGTGGTGAATATTTCTATAGAGGGAAGCAAAGGGACGCATGATCATTTGAGAGGTGAGGGCAGTTTTGAGAAGGCGCTTTCTGCCCTGGAGAACCTCAGGAGCCAAAGAATAGAATCTACCGTGGCTTCAACCGTATCAAGGTATAATTATAAAGAGCTGCCTTATATTTTAGAAGTAGCTAAGAATTACGGGTCCACCACCGTAAGATTGCAGCCTTTTAACCTGATCTTCCTGAAGGATCGCGCTTCCGGCGCAGGATTTTTCATAGATGAAGCGGATATCCAGAAGATGGAGGGCCTGATCGGGAGGTTTATCAGCGTCTCCAAAGAATACAAAATTTCCGTTAATCCGGAAAGTTATCTGCGCAAGATACCCGCGTATTTAGCCGGACGGAGATCCCATCCCCGTAATTGCGCTGCCCTTTGGTACTCCTGCCCCATTGCTTCAAACGGTGATGTATTCCCCTGCTGGATAGAAGCGGCAAATAACAAGCTGATCGGCAATATCAGGGAAGAAGGCTTGTATGAATTATGGCTCTCTGGAAAGAGAATGAAGATGGTCAACTCTATTGTCAATAACGGATGCAGCGGCTGCCTAATGAGCTGCTATGATGAGGTTTTTGGCAGCCGTCTCTCAAAAGCCTACCTATTGGATAAAGCTAAAAAGGTAAAAAAGATCGCCAGTTACCAAAGGCTGGCCAATAAGGCCGGGCAGCTTTTGAAAAGCCAGGCGACAACAATGAAATTAAGGTACAGGTTCTACGCTTCTTACAGGGGCTCGGTGACCAACCTGCTAAAAAGAAGGCTTTCCCGTATTTTAAATAAACTCCAGGGGCCGGAAAAAACCGGCGGCGACGAGAAAGAAATGGCCCTTTTAGAGATCAGCAGGTTAAAAACAAAATTAGAAAAAGAGATCCGCTCGCTATGAGAATCTCCCTCTGTATCCCCTGTTTTAATTCAGAGAATACCCTGGCTGCTTGCTTGGGTGGGGTATTTCATCAGAGTACCCGGCCGGATGATATACTGGTTATCGACGACGGCTCAACCGATATGACCGTTCAGATCGCCGGGAGGTTCCCGGTAAGGATAATCAGGCATGCCGGAAATATGGGGTTGGCGGCGGCAAGGAATACCGCCATCAAAAATACCGGCTCCGAGCTCATTGCTTTTCTGGACTCTGACTGCCTGCCGGATAAGGATTGGTTGAAGAATCTGGCTGAAAGAATTGATTCATCGAATGTGGCCGCAGCGGGCGGAAAGGTTCTGGAATCCGGTGCCTCCAGCGTCTTTGACATCTGGCGCTCGCTGCACATGGGGCAGCACTGGGGAGAGGCCGGGAAGACCAACCCTCCATTTTTGTTCGGCTCCAATACTTTATTCCGCAGGGAAGCGCTGGTTTCGGCGGGGTTGTTCGATGAGAAATACAGGAGCAACTTCGAAGATGTGGATATTTCCGGCCGCCTGAGGAAAATTGGCTACGATCTGATATACGAGCCGCAGGCCACCGCCGGGCACCTGAAAAAAGATGACCTATTTTCTTTGCTGAATAATTTCTGGAGATGGAATCATGCCTTTTATATAAAAGAGGGATTTTACAGGGATGCCCAAAGTTTTGCCCTTAAGATCAAGGATAATATCGGATTGGCTAACCGTTTTTTGGAAGAAGACCTGGAAAACAAGAAATATGAATTGATCTATCTGGATCTTTTGCTGGCCCTGCACCACTCTTTGAGGGATCTTGATTATTTTAGTTCTATTGGCAGGCAGGAGGATTTTGGCAGGCCTGAATTTCCCAGGGCATCCTTTTGGATATCCCTGTTGGACATAACCTTTTTTTACCACTTCGATCGCTCAAAAAAAGATATCTCCAGTTTCTCTCCGAAGGAAAATATCCTTCAGCAGAATCTCTTTGCCCTGGGTTTGCTTTTATCCGTTTTCTTGGAGGCAAGATTCAGCGATAAGGAATTTAATAAAACCTTGCACAGGCATTTACTTTTTTCCGTTTATAAAATACAGGATGACCGGCTGCTGGGCAGGTTATTTAATCTTTCTCAGTTGCACCGGGATTGGAGCGGGCTGATCAAGAAAAAACAGGTCCATCTCAATGGCGAGTTTCTGGAGATTTTATCGGTCACTTTCAGATCTTACGTAGAAAGCCTGGTAAGCCGCTTCCCGGGGGTAATCAAGTTAATTGAAAACTCAGCCAGGGGAACTGACCGGGCTATTTCGTAACTTAAGGAGGACTAAATGATAAAGATCGCCGACAAAATGCCGATTACAATAATCCTGCTGGGTTTTTCTTACCTGGCCCCGGTCTGCGGCATTGCCGCAAGCGCATGGTTCATGTTCAGATACAGGGATCCTGCCTCCCTTATTTATGGATTCCTGATCTTGGCAGGCAGTCTGTTCCTGGCAGCTTTAATAAGGATGTTTGCCAATATCGGGCAGATGATATTTGATATAAGGGGAGATATGCAGAATTCATTAAGGGCTACACAGAATTCATTGAAGGATATACAGGATTCATTCAGACAAGCAAGAGAATCAGCAGATGCCCGCAATGAAGCCCTTATCCGGAATCTTCAGTCTATAGTTGAGGAGCTGCGAGCCGTAAGAGATAACTTTAACCAGATGAACTGCGATTCCAGGGATATGAACCAGAATATCCACCAGATCAGGGATTTCTTTGAGAAGATCGAGAGGCACCTGGATTTAAAGAAATAATGCGCACAATATTGTTAAATCTTCCCTGGCGCGCAAATAACCGCTGGGGGGTAAGGGCCGGTTCGCGCTGGCCATTCACATCTGAAGCAGAAGAAAACAATTATATAAAGTACATACCCTTCCCTTTTTTTCTTGCCTACTCGGCCTCCCTTTTGAAGAGTAATAATAAAGATGTAAAATTAATTGATGCCATAGCCGGGCGCCTGGATGAACAAAGAGTCATGGATGAAATTAAGGCAGCCGGCCCGGGTCTCATAGTTATAGAAACCTCAACCCCCTCTTTTGATAACGATATCAGGCTTGCTTATGAAATAAAGCGAAAAAATCCATATTCCAGGACAGCCCTATGCGGACCGCATGCCACTACCTACGCAAAAGATATTTTGGGCAGACATGATTATATAGATTTTATTTTGATGGGGGAGTATGAATATACCTTATTAAGCTTGGCAAAGGAATTGGGTGGTTCCGGCAACCTAAGGCCTGTTCTAGGTCTGGCCTACAGGGACAATGAAGATATCCTGGTTAATAAGCCAAGGCCGACGATAGAAAACCTGGATGACCTGCCTTATCCAGAGAGGCAGCTCCCCGATATTTACAGGTATAACGATGGTTTCGCCGGCCTGCCCGTTCCTAACGTCCAAATGTGGTCAAGCCGGGGCTGCCCCTATCAGTGCATCTTCTGTCTTTGGCCGCAGGTAATGTACGGGGAGCGTAAATACAGGAAGAGAAATCCGGAAGATGTCGTTAAGGAGATGGAACGGCTCATCAGGGAATTCAATTTTAAAGCCGTATATTTTGACGACGACACCTTTAATATTGATAAAGCCCATGTTTTAGGAATTTGCGACGGGATCAAGAGAAGAGGGATAAAAATCCCCTGGGCAGCGATGGCCAGGGCCGATCTTATGGAAGAAGAACTGCTGCGCTCCATGGCGGGCGCAGGTTTATACGCGCTTAAATACGGGATTGAATCGGCGGATAGCAAAGTTTTAAAACTCTGTAAAAAGGAAATGGACCTGCTCCATGCCGAGAAAATGATCAAATATACGAAAGATTTGGGTATCAAGGTGCATTTGACATTCTGCCTGGGCCTGCCCGGGGAAACAAAACAGTCAATTCAGGAGAGTATTGATTTTATCGGCCGGACAAAGCCTGACTCCCTGCAGTTTTCCCTGGCCACCCCATTCCCGGGCACCGAATTCTTCAGAGATTTGGAGGGAAAGGGCAGCCTGCTATCCGCAAACTGGCCTGATTACGACGGCAATAATAAATATATCTGCCGCACGGAAGAACTGGATGCCCTGGATTTGGAGAAGGTCAAGAGCTTCTTTTCTTCCGGGGGAAGAGGGCTGTGATGGCCAACTCTGATAAGCTTGTCAGTATTATCATCGTAACCTTCGGCTCAAAGGATTATTTGCGGGGCTGTCTTGATTCCGTTAAGCGGCAAAGTTATCCTCTTACGGAGGTGATCGTAATTGACAATTCTCTTGATGCGGATTTTTCCGCCGGGATGAGCGGACTTTTTCCTTTCATAAAATTATACACCAGCCCCCGGAATTTATACTACGGCCCCTCGTTGAACAAGGGTATACAACTAAGCTCCGGTGAATACATCCTTTGTCTCAATGATGACGTATCTCTGGACAAGGAATTTATCGGAGAAGCGATTAGAGGCTTTTCAATAAAAGATTCGATAGGAATGGTAAGCGGCAAGATCCTGCGTCCGGATGGATCGACTTTAGACTCTACAGGGTTATTTTTAACCGTTTGGCGTACAGCCAAAGAAAGAGGGTATGGAAAGCCGGACAGAGGGCAGTTTGAAGACGCGGGCTTTATCTTCGGCGTAAGCGGCTCACTAGCTTTTTACCGTAAGAGCATGCTGGAGGATATCAGGAGGGACGGAAATTACTTTGATCCCCGCTTTCGCATGTTTTACGAAGACCTGGATATTTCCTGGAGGGCGCATAAGCGCGCCTGGCAGGCATATTATATCCCGCAGGCAAAGGCCTTCCATGTGCGCGGCGGGTCATGGCGGCCCGATTCCGGTTTAGGCAAACCTATCTGCCGCAGGTATCTGGATGACCGGCTGCACAGCGAGTTGATCAAAAACCGCTATCTTAGCATACTGAAGAATGAAAGTTTCTTCGGCCTCCTTGCCCATCTTCTTCCCATCGCGCTCTATGATCTATGCGCCTGGGCCTATGTTTTTCTCTTCCGAAGGAATGTTATAAAGATATTCCTTAACCGCCGGAATATTTTCCAGCCGGACTTATGATTTTTTATTTCTCCGTCGGCAAATCGAAGACGACATTTATGCCCGGAATCAGAATTTCCTTGACAATACCGACATATTGTGATAAAAATTAACATAGATACAATATTTTGGGCTAAAATTTTCTGGGAGGTTGGATAAACTAAGTTGGAAAAAATTGGATAGATCATGAAGGGCTCGAAGCAAAGCAGCAAAACCGGGCCCTTATTTTTTTATGAAAACCGTAGGATTAACATACGATCTAAAAAGCGATTATAAATTCAAGGAAGGCGACCCCGTTGATGCCAACGCGGAGTTCGATCACCCTTCTACCATCGACGTCATCGCCAAGGCCATTGCCGCAAACGGCTTCAAGGTGAAAAAGATCGGCAATGCCGCAAACCTCCTGGAAAAGATCGACAATCTTGGCGTAGATATTGTTTTTAATATCTCAGAGGGGCTAACCGGAAGGAACCGGGAATCCCAGGTGCCGATCCTGCTTGAGATGGCCGGGGTCCCTTTTGTAGGGGCTGATGCCCTTACCCTGGGCCTTACCCTGGATAAGGTAATGGCCAAAAAGATCTTTATCGCCGAGCATATTCCCACCCCGAGATTCTTTGAGGTCAGCTCTCCGGAGGCCCTGGCCGATGTCGACCACTGCAGATTCCCCATGATCGTCAAGCCGCGCTTTGAGGGCTCCTCTAAAGGTTTGAGCGAGAATTCCCGCGTTGAGAACATGGATGGGCTCAAAGAGCAGGTAGAATTTATTACCAAAACTTATAAGCAGCCGGCACTGGTGGAGGAGTTCATCTCCGGACAGGAATTTACCGTAGCTATCGTGGGGAATGATGCCCCTGAGGTTATGCCCGTAGTGCAGATAAAGATCGACGGAAAACTTAAATTGAACGATAAATTTTATACCTTTGCGCGGATAACCTCCGACAGATTGGAATATATTTGTCCGGCAAAGATATCCCAGGAGCTAAAAAAGAAGCTGGATGACCTGGCGTTAAAGGTTTACCGCAGCGTGGATTGCCGGGATTTCGGCAGGGTGGACTTCAGGGTGGATAATGATGGCGCCCCTTACGTTTTAGAGATCAATCCTCTTCCATCCCTGTCTACCGAAGATGTCTTTATGCTTGTAGCCAAAAATATCGGGATCACTTATGAAAATATGATCGGCAAGATATTAAACAGCGCCTTAAAAAGGCACGGGCTCATTTAAATGAAGGTAGCGCTTACCTATAATTTAAAGAAAAAAGACCCCACCAAGCCGGCGGATTATTTTTCCGAGTGCGATTCCGAGGAGACGGTCAATTCCATCCTCTCGGCGCTCAGGAATAAAGGCCACTCTGTAGAGGCCGTCGACGTAGAATATCCATCTCTCTTTTCTTACTTTAAGAAGAACCGCGTGGATATGGTATTCAATATCGCCGAAGGCAAACACGGCCGTTTCCGCGAATCCGAGGTCCCCGCGGTCCTGGATTATTTAAATATCCCTTACACCGGCTCCGATACTTTTTCCCTTGCCCTGGCATTGAATAAGGCCCTGACCAAGAAAATATTAAAGGCCGAGAATATCCCTACCCCGAATTTTCAGCTTTTTGTAAGAGGGGATGAAGAGTTATCAAGCGACCTGAATTTTCCTTTGATCGTCAAACCGAATTGCGAAGGGTCGGCTAAAGGGATCAACAAAGCCAATGTGGTAGCTAATAAAGATGATCTTCTGGCAAAAATAAAAGAATGCATCGGCGCCTACAGGCAGGAGGTGCTGGTCGAAGAATTTATCGAAGGCAAGGAGCTGACCGTGGGAATACTTGAGAACGGCAAAACCTCCATACTGCCTATTCTGGAGATCGATTTTTCATCCTGCGAAGGAAGCGGAGAGTATTTTTATTCCTGGAGGATGAAGGAGTATCAGGGTAACACAGACCTGGGGCTGGTGCCTACCTTTCATTGCCCGGCCAGATTGGATAAAGCAACCGAAGAGAAAGTAAGGGATGTTGCCTTAAGGACCCATCGCGCGGTAGGCTGCATGGATATCTCGCGCACCGATATACGCCTGGATAAATTCAATGTGCCTTATGTGTTAGAGATCAACCCTTTGCCCGGGTTGGATCCCAAAGAATCAAATTTTCCCATTATGGCATATGCTGCCGGAATGGGATATGATGATCTCATCGAGGCCATATTAATAAGCGCCTCAGAAAGGAAAAGGCTAAATTGAGCAATCCTGTAGGATTGGAGAACCAGAAGCTCCAGATCGAAACTTCGGCTATTCCGAAGCCGCCAAAACGCTCGCGCGATTATCAGCAGATATCCATATATAAAGATGTGAATCCCCTCGATTGGGAAGATTGGCACTGGCAGTTAAAGCACAGGATCCGCGCCAAAGAGGAGCTTTCCCAGATCATCAAGCTTACCCCTGAGGAGGAAAAGGGAATTGATAAAGCCAGGGGAAGGCTTGCCATGGCCATTACCCCCTACTGGGCCAATTTGATCGACGCCGATGACCCCAATTGCCCCATAAGAAGGCAATCTGTTCCGGTAGGCGCGGAGTTTTCTGTCTCTCCTCATGAAATGGCTGATCCTTGCGCAGAGGACAGGGATTCTCCTGCCCCGCACCTTGTGCACAGGTATCCTGACAGGGTGCTGCTTTTAGCTACCGAGCATTGCGCGATGTATTGCCGCCATTGCACCAGGCGCCGCCTGGTCGGAGAGCATGAGGCAAAAGAGGAGAATCCTTTAACCAGATTTGATGCGGCTATCGAATATATAAAGTCTAACCGTAAAGTAAGGGATGTGCTTATTTCCGGCGGCGACCCGCTGATCTTAGAAGATGAAGAGCTGGAGAGCCTTGTGCAAAGGATCCGCGACATATCGCACGTTGAATTTTTGAGAATAGGCACGCGTATCCCGGTTACCCTGCCGCAGAGGATTACCGAGAAGCTGGCCAATATGCTTAAGAAATATTCTCCTATCTGGATGAGCATCCATTTCAACCATCCCAAGGAGATCACCAAGCGCTGCAAGCTTGCCTGCGATATGCTTTCAGAGAGCGGGATTCCGTTAGGCAGCCAGAGCGTGCTATTAAAGGGCGTCAATGACCGGCCATACGTGATGAAGCGCCTGGTGCACGACCTGCTGCAGATAAGGGTTAGGCCCTATTATATTTATCAATGCGATCCGGTAAGAGGCACGCAGCATTTCCGCACGCCGGTAGCAGCCGGGATCAATATCATTGAAAAGCTGCGCGGCCATACTTCCGGCTATGCCGTGCCCACCTACGTCATCGACGGTCCCGGAGGCGGCGGAAAGATCCCTATCGGGCCAAACTATATCCTTTCCCAGGCCAAAGGTAAATACGTCCTGCGTAATTACAAGGGCAAGATCTATACTTACCTGGAGTAATTCTAGTCTATCGGCGGGCTGCCGAGACTTGCCTCTCGCAGTCCGCCCGCTCAATCACAGCCAAACCTCCTGCTACAGATTATCTACACTTCAGACTTTAGTTACAACAACACCAACCGTTTTTGTCAATAAACCTGTTAGATTTTGGCTTCTTCTGCGTCTATTGATGTAGAGTTGGAAAGTCGACCGATATCGGTTTGGCGTCGGCTTAAGAAAGGAGTGAAGCCATGAAAGAGCTTACTTCAGAGAAGATGGTTGAAAATAAAATATTTTTCATACGAGGGCAGAAGGTTATGCTTGATAGCGATTTGGCTAAACTTTATGGTGTCGGGACAAAAGTTCTGAACCAAGCTGTCAAGAGAAACCGGCAGCGTTTTCCAGATGATTTTATGTTTACTTTAACAAGGGAAGAAATAAGAAGGATGTCACAAATTGTGACTTCCTTAAAGTTCTATAAGAATGTGAATGTTTTTACCGAGCAGGGTGTTGCAATGCTTTCCAGTGTTTTACGCAGCAAAAGGGCCATTCAGGTCAATATCGCAATTATGCGGGCATTTGTGAGGCTTAGACGGATCTTAGCTGCACATAAAGGGTTGGCCTATAAATTGGAAGAGCTGGAAGAAAAAATTGAGAGGCACGATGCGGATATCAGGGATATTTTTGCGGCAATCCGGCAGTTAATGGGCCTGCCGGATGAACACAAGAAAGTAATCGGTTTCGCCGCTAAATAGGGTATCCTTTTTGAGAAAGTGGGTCAAAATTATTTATTACGGAGGTAGCTCGCTAAATAAATAATTCTGACCCAATTTCTCCTGCGTAATTACAAGGGCAAGATTTATACCTATCTGGAATAATTATTGAAGTTGTTCCGGTGGGCCTACTTTAATTCCACAAAACCCTGCATGATGTGCAACAGATATTTCTTTTCTTTGTCATCGCACATATTTAGCAGATCCTGGATTTTAATTCCCGTAATTCTTTTTTCCGGTTGTAAACCTTTTAAAGAGAATAGGAATAGCTGATAAACCTCTATATCCAGGCCTTTAGCAATCTTCTCAACGTTGGCTAAGGTTAGGTTCTTCTCACCCCGCTCAATGGCACCCAAGTATTTATAATCCATACCTGCTTTTTCAGCCAGTACTTCTTGCGTCCAGCCTTTTATTTTTCTCAACTGTCTTATTCTAGTCCCCAATTCCTTGATCAGACTAATCATGATCCCGCCTTTTTAACCAGGTTAATATAATAATATCCTAACAGATGTTTTTACCAGCATAAACCTCTTAAAAGAAGTCTTTTACTTGACAGATAACCTGTTAGGAGTATAATATGCTAAAATACATCTTTTAAGAAGTTTCGGAGATGAAATCCGCCGCGAGAGGGAGGGATGTTTTAATGTATAAGAGGAACGTTTCGGGAAACATGGTTTTGTCCCTGGTTGTGGGATTAATCCTTAGCTTTTTGTATGTAGTATGTTTTGCCGATGAAACCCTCACCATAACCACCTATTATCCTTCACCCGTCGGAAGTTATCAGGACCTTTATGTAGCAAATAAACTCGGCATCGGGACAAATAACCCATATTATACGTTACACTTATCTAATTTAAATCCATTCATAGCTTTTGAATCAACGGGTATATATAAATCTATGTTGCTTATGGGCGCAGTAACTTCCAACAATAGAAAAGAGGCTCAGATTCAATATAGTGATGATTTTAGGATTTATCAGAGGAGTTTTTTTGATGATCCAGTGCCGGCTGCCGAACTAGTCATGATATTTACAAAAGACTGCAACGTCGGCATCGGGGTGACAGCCCCAGGGACGAAACTAAGTGTAAAAGGGACTGCTCAATTTACAGGATGGAGTACTCCAACCTCGGGAACCGGCCTGGAGATGGGATACAGCCCTGACACTTCAACAGCCTACATTATGGCCTATAGCAGAGATGAAAGCGCATACAAAAGTATAGGATTTGGCACTGGTTCTGCAACACAATTATATTTGAAATCTAATGGCAACGTCGGCATCGGGATGACGAATCCTACCTATAAATTACAGCTCTCCACCGACTCCGCAGCCAAACCCTCAACCAGTGCCTGGACTATTGTTTCAGATAGAAGGGTAAAGAAGGATATCCACCCCTACACTAACGGCCTAAAGGTAATCAAGCAGATAAATCCTGTCTGGTTCAAATACAACGGTAAAGGAGGCTTCCTAGCTGATAACCAGGAGCACATCGGTGTAATCGCCCAGGAGGTAGTTAAAGTAGCCCCATACACTGTTAACACCTTTAGGGCCAAATTAAACCCCACCGACAAGAAAGAAACCGAACTCCTCAACTTTAACTCCCACGCCTTGACCTTTGACCTGATCAACGCGGTGAAAGAGCTCGATTCCAACATTACTAAGCTTGGCCAGGAAAACCACGGACTGAAGCGAGAGCTGGAAAACCTGAAAACCCGGTTGAGTAGACTAGAAACCAGCGTAAAATAACAAAGAAGAAAAACGGCTTCTGGCCCATTTTCATTATTTCCCTCTCTCTATTATTACTATAAGTGGATGAGGGGTTTTTTATTGTTCTTGCCGAAGAATATTTGAAATGGGTTAGCGCGGGTGACACGGAGGCGCTTCCCTTGCCGCCCGCAAACGCAAGTTGAGGACGGCAGGGTGCCGCAGTGGCAGGACCCGCTGGCGCCGGTTTTTTATCCTTGACCCCATAGCCCGGCTGGTATATAATTTCTTTTAATAATCTGGGATGTTTGTGCTTTGTAAAAGGAGCGCGATATGGATGCCAAGAATAAAAGAAATTTTATTTTATTAGGCCATGCCCAGTCCGGAAAAACCACCCTCGCCGAAAGCCTGCTTTATTTCTGTAAGGCCACCAACCGCAAAGGCAGGGTAGAGGAAGGCTCGACCGTAAGCGATTACGGCTTTGATGAGATCGAGAGAAAAAACTCCATCAATTCAAGCTTCCTGTTCTGCGGCTATCAAGGTTTCCGCATTCAGATCATTGATGCCCCGGGTTATGCTGATTTCTTCGGCGAGGTTATCTCCGGTTTACGTGCCGTAGATGCCGCGGTCATCGTGGTTGACGCCTCAAGCGGTGTCCAGGTGGGCACAGAACGTGCCTGGGAGGCGCTGGAAGAGGCAGGCCTGCCCTGCATGATCTTTATAAACAAGACGGATAAAGAAGGCTCGGAGGTCAACAAAGCCCTTGCCGACATAAAGAGCAGGCTCTCCAAGAACTGCGTGATAATCGAATCATTGGAGGATCCGCTCTTAATGGAGGCCATTGCCGAAAGCGATGATAAGCTTCTTGAGAAATACCTTTCGGTGCTGCGATTATCAATAGATGAGATAAAAGCGGGTCTAGCCGAAGCAGTGCATAAGCGTAAGCTCTTTCCGGTAGTTGCCGGCTCCGGCCTTACGGATAAAGGGGCAAAGGACTTGTTGGATGATATAATACAATATCTGCCCAGCCCTTTAGAGAGAGCTCCTGTGTTGGCGGCTGATCCAGTGAAACCCGAAGAAAAGAAAGAGATACTCCTTAGCCCTGAAGCGCCATTCTCAGCCTTTGTGTTTAAGAACATATCAGACCCTTATGTGGGCCAGCTTAGCCTGCTGCGTGTTTTCTCCGGCAGGCTTGCCTCCAACACCGGTTTTTATAATGTAACTAAAAGGGCCAAGGAGAGGATCGGGCAAATTTATATGCTGCAGGGTAAAGAGCAGCGGCAGCAGGAGGAGGCATCCTGCGGGGATATCGTGGCCATCGCTAAATTAAAGGAAACCGGGGTTGCCGATTCTTTAAGCTCGGATAAGCAGCAATTCTTATTTGAGGGAATGGTTTTTCCGGAACCTGCGATATCAGCCTCGGTAAAACCTAAATCCCGCGAAGATGAAGAAAAGATCTCAAGCGCCCTGCATAAACTTTGCGCCGAGGACCCCACATTTAAAGTAACCCATGACCCCCAGACCAAAGAATTGATCGTTTCCGGCTTAGGCGACCTGCATCTTGATATTATGGTAGGCCGGATGAAAAAAAGATTCAATGTGGCGGTGGATTTAGGCACTCCCAAAGTTTCCTACAAAGAAACCATTTCAAAGAGCGCTAAGGTCCAGGGAAAATTCAAGCGGCAATCCGGAGGCCGCGGCCAGTACGGCGACTGCTGGATCACCGTTGAGCCGTTAGAGAGGGGCAAGGGTCTGGAGTTCGTGGATAAAATATTCGGAGGGGCGATCCCCAGGAATTTTATCCCCTCGGTTGAAAAAGGCGTACGCCAGGCAGCCACAGAGGGTGCGGTAGCGGGGTATCCTATTGAAGATATCCGGGTTACCCTGGTTGACGGCTCCTATCATGAAGTCGACTCCTCGGACATGGCCTTTCAGATCGCTGGCGCCATGGCCCTAAGAAAGGCAGTAAGCGAAGCAGGACCGGTATTATTGGAGCCGATCATGGATGTGGAAGTGACAATACCGGAAGAATCCCTGGGAGGGATCTCGGGGGATATCAACTCCCGGCGCGGAAGGATCATGGGTATGGAGATCAAAGGTAAAGCCCAGGTGGTCAAGGCACAGGCGCCTTTATCAGAGATGTTCAAATATGCCAATGACCTGCGTTCAATTACCGCCGGACGCGGTTCATATACTATGCACTTTTCGCATTATGAAGGAGTCCCGCATAAGATCGCCTCCTCCATTATCAGCCAATATCAAGCCGCCAAAAAACACGAGGAAGTTTAGCCCTAAACTTTAAAATCATATGAAGATAAGCGTATTTTCCGTCCCCGGTATTCCTTTGGGAAAACAAAATGTAAAAGACCCCCGCCTGGATCAGGCGGATAAATTGGTCAGCGCCAAGAAAAAGACCTATGTGCAGGTAGAGCTTGTGGGTGAGGAGGCGGCGCTTGATGCGGATGTTATTATGACACTGAAGGAGAGCCGGCTGGACCTGATCCTAAGAGATCTGGATTTTGTGGAAACGCGCTTAAGCCGCGCTCCTGAAGCCGGGGAAAGTGCATTGCTGCAGAAATTCAAAAGCGCTCTTGAGAAGGAGGAGTTTATCTCAGGCCTGGAGTTGTCCCCGGAGGAAAAGGAATTAATTTCGGGATACGGATTGCTTACCCTTAAGCCCGTAGTGGTCGTGGAAAATAATGAGCTGGAAGATTTGGGGGCCCTATTATTCAAGGTCATGGGCCTAAGCGGTTTTATTTCATTTCTTACCGTGGGGGACAAAGAAAACCGCGCCTGGCTGATCAAGAAAGGCACTACTGCCTGGGAAGCAAGCGGAGCGATCCATTCGGATATCCAAAAAGGCTTTATCCGCGCCGAGATCATCAGCTTTTCTGATTTTATTCAGGCAGGAGGGGAAACCCAGGCCAAGCAGGCAGGGAAGATGCGCCTTGAGCCCAAAGAGTACGTGATGCAGGACGCGGATCTGGCAAGTTTTCGGTTCAATAAATAGGTATAATAAGGAGGAATAGAATAATGGTTAAGATTAAACGGGCCCTGATCAGCTTATCGGACAAAAGCGGGATAGTCGAGCTGGCCAAAGAATTAAGTAACTTCGGCGTAGAGATACTCTCAACCGGCGGAACGGCCAAACTCCTGCGGGAGAATAATATTGCGGTTAAGGACGTATCCGAATACACCGGTTTTCCCGAGATGCTCGACGGAAGGGTAAAGACCCTCCATCCCAAGATCCACGGCGGCTTGCTTGCCTTGCGCAATAACCCCGGGCATATGAGTACTTTAAAGGAACATAATATCGGCCTCATCGATATGGTGGTGGTAAATTTATACCCTTTTGAAAAGACAACCCAAAAACCCGGGGTGGCCATTGAAGAGGTGATCGAGAATATTGATATCGGCGGGCCTTCTATGCTGCGCTCGGCTGCCAAGAACCACCAGTCTGTCGCGGTGATCTGTAATCCCGGCCGCTACGGCCAGGTAATTTCCGAGTTAAAAAAGAACAACGGTTCACTTTCCGAGGAGTTAATGCGGGAATTGGGCATTGAAGTTTATGGGCATACCAGTAAATACGATGCCGCAATATATAATTATTTGAGCGGGTATTTTAAGGCAAAAAAAGAAGCAGGGGGTTTTCCCAAAGAGCTTCTCCTGGCCTTTGAAAAGATCCAGGAGCTGCGTTACGGAGAGAACCCGCATCAAAAAGCAGCTTTCTACAGAGAGAAAGGTAAAACCGCGGGCCTGATCAACCTGAAACAATTGCAGGGCAAGGAGCTCTCTTTCAATAATATCCTTGACCTTAATGCCGCCCTTGAATTAGCAAAAGAATTCCAAAATCCTGCCGCGGTTATTGTGAAGCATAACAATCCCTGCGGAGCTGCCGAAGATAAGGATCTAAAAAGTGCCTACTTAAATGCCTGGAAATGCGACCAACTCTCGGCATTCGGCGGCATCGTCGCTTTAAACCGCAAGCTTGATCTAAGTACCGCCAAGGTTGTGGCTAAGAGCGGTTTCTTGGAGTGCATCATTGCCCCGGGATTCGATAAAGAAGCCCTTGTCCTATTCAAAGATAAAAAGAATCTGCGCCTGCTTGAGCTGCCGGATCTAAATCCTATTGATGAGCCGGAGTTTAAGCGGATCGCCGGAGGCATGCTTTTACAGAGCAAGGATTTAGAGACGCTGGATATGAATAACCTCAAAGTCGTGACTAAGAAAAAACCGACCAAAGCTCAAATGGAAAGCCTGATCTTCGGCTGGAAGGTGGCCAAGCACGTAAAATCCAACGCCATCATTTTTACCAAAGGCACCAGGACCGTGGGTATCGGCGCAGGCCAAATGTCCCGCGTAGATTCGGTAATGATCGCTAAAAAGAAATCCGGCAATTTGAGCAAAGATTGCTGCCTGGCTTCGGATGCTTTCTTTCCCAAGCCGGATGCCATATCCTGGGCGCATAAAGCAGGGGCCAGGGCGATAATCCAGCCCGGAGGCTCTATTGCCGATAAGGAGATCATCGCTGCCTGCGATAAATACAAGATCGCCATGGTCACCACAGGCATAAGGCATTTCAGGCATTAAGGCATGGCCTACCGCAAAGTTTTAGAATACCTGAATTCCTTCGCTGACTACGAAAAAAACCTAAACTATTCCTATAAAGAAACGTTGAAGTTAGCGCGTATCGAGGGATTCCTTTCGGCCATAGGAAACCCCCAGGATTTCCTGCGGGTTATTCATGTTGCCGGGACAAAAGGCAAGGGTTCGACCTGTGCCTTTACCGCTTATATTCTCAGAGAGGCGGGTTTTCGCGTCGGGCTTTATACTTCACCCCACCTGCATGATTTCCGGGAAAGGATCAGGATCCTTAAGCCCCTTCTCCCTGCTCGTAAAAGACAAGCCGGAGATTTTGAAGGGATGATCTCTCAGTCCGGCCTAACCTCTTTAGTCAAAGAATTAAAGCCGGCGATAGAAAAATATAACCGCAATTCAAAATATGGAGAGCTTTCATTTTTCGAGGTTTATACCGCGGTAGCTTTCTTATATTTTAAGCGGATGAATGTTGATTTTGCGGTCCTGGAAACCGGAATGGGAGGGAAGTTGGATGCAACCAATGCCGCCGATTCTTTGGTTTGCGGAATTACCCCCATAAGTTACGAGCACACGCAGAAGTTAGGCAAGACTCTGGCCAAAATTTCCAGGGAGAAGTCAGGGATCATAAAGAAAAAAGGTACAGTCGTAATTTCCGCCAGGCAGGGTAAAGAAGCCAGGCAGATAATTCATAAAAGATGCAAAAGATTTCAGGCAAAGCTTTATGAAGTGGGCAGGCAGATAAATTATTCCGGGCCCGGGATAAATTTTACAGTCGGAGGATTGCGCGGAGTTTATAAAAACCTGCGCATAAACCTGCCGGGAACTCATCAGATAGCCAATGCCGCTTTAGCTGTAGGCCTGGTGGAGTGTTTAAGTTCCCGCGGCTTTAATGTCGCATCCCCCGCGATCCGCCGGGGGCTTTATAATGCATCCTGGCCGGGTAGATGCGAAGTTATTTCAAAGGATCCTTTGGTTGTTTTGGATGGCTGCCAGAACCTGGCCTCGGCAACTGCCTTGAGATCGGCGGTGAAAAGCAGCTTCAGGTACCGCAAGCTTATTCTAGTCCTGGGGATATCGGACGACAAGGATATCGCCGGGATTTGCAGGATGCTTAACCCTTTAGCGGATAAGGTTATCCTTACCCGGGCAAATACTCCGCGCGCAGCCGGGGTGCAAAAATTATTATCTTATTTTAAAAGGAGCCCATATTTGACTCAAAGCGTAAAAGAAGCTAAACTTTTGGCGGAGAAAATCGCGCATAAAGATGACCTGATCCTGGTTACCGGTTCTTTATTCGTCGTGGGTGAATACCGTTATGCTTAAAACCAGCCTTAATGATACGATCGCAGCCATATCTACTCCCATAGGCCAGGGAGGGATCGGTATTGTCCGGATCAGCGGCAAAGATGCCATAAAGATTGCCGCAAGGGTATTTGTTCCCAAAGATAAAAAGAGCCCCGCGCAATTTAAAACCTATACCATGCATTACGGCAGGATAATGGATGGAGCTCAAGTCATCGACGAGGCGATCCTTACCCTGATGCGCTCTCCGAGATCATATACCAGGGAGGATGTGGTAGAGATAAACTGCCACGCAGGATTAGTGGCTTTGCGTAAAGTCCTGGAGCTGGTTA
>JAQUME010000004.1 GCA_028718245.1 Candidatus Omnitrophota bacterium | reverse complement strand
TAACCTTTAAGGGTTTTTATTTCACGCAGCGCCGCCTTTATATATGCCTCTCCAAGATACTCCCTGGCCTCCGGAAATCTCGGCCGCAGCTCAAGGGCTTTCTTATAAGTTTCCAATGACTCATCGATCTGGCCCAGCTTTAATTGCGTGTGGGCGATCATATTGAGTATGTCGGGATTATCCTTGTCTTCGGCCAGGGCCTGCTGAAAATAGGATAAAGCCCCGTTAAAATTTCCGCCGTTAGTGGCCTCAACCCCCCGGTCATACAGGGAAACCGCGGAGCTTTTCTGCGAATCCATACTAGACCAGGATGATGAGCTTGTCCCGGCTGCATGAACATTTATTGCCGCAGCCAAAAATAATATGGTCAGAGTGGCTAAAACCTTTATTTTATCCATAACCCTCTCCCTTCGCGAATCTTTAGCAATAGCTATTTCTTGAACTTTTCCGGGAATTGCTTCACGATACCTTCGGTCAGGGTATCGGCAAACATCAACATATGCGTATGGCCTTTATCATAATAAGCAATATCCGCCGTCCAATCTTTTTTAAGCCTGGAGACAACCTCTCCCGTGGTAAGCTCAAGATGCTTATACAACATATCGGTCAGGTCTTTTTTTGTCCAATTGGGATTAGCCCCGCTCAAAAAAGCAGCGATATCATCGGCATTGGCCGACCATTTTGCCTGGGCTATCTTAAGCTCTTCGTTATTGCCCATTTTGGCTGCTTTAACTACCTCGGTTGCGATCATTATATGGTCCTTGAGCAGCGCAGCTAACTTATCCCCGGCCGCATCCCCATAATATGCCTTTATGGCATTGCCTATATCATCCTGATTCTTAAGCAGCCTTTGCGCCACTGCCCCGGCATCTTCAAGATCCGCCAAGGCGCTGATGATATAATTCCTGGTATATGTAATATGGTCCTCCCAGAGCTTTCTCATGGCTAACCTAAGATCGAGTTCCGCCGAGCCGCACATCATTGGACCTTCCATCTTGCCCATCATCTCTTCTGCGTATGAAAGATTAGCCGCGGCCAGTGCGCAAAATAAAATTAAGATTCCCGCCAAAATTATCTTCTTCATCTTATCCACCTCGGTCCCTTTCTTGTTATCCCTCTATTTTTTCCATCGGTTTATTGCAGCAGACCAGCTCCCCGCCGCCTACCTTGGTCACTGTGACCTCATTACCGCAGACTGAACAACGATATTTCTCTCCCAAGCATTTGACCGCCATTTTGATCCTTTCTTTTAATTCCCGGTCAGGGACCAAAAGCCGGTTAAGGCTCTTTGGTTCCTGCCGGGTTTTAACTGTTTAAGAAATCAAGGGCTACTTTTTACAAACACACTCGCTTGATTTCTTTTTGCATCCGCTGCAAACCCCATTTTCAATGGGTTTGCCGCATTTCTCACACGGTGTACACCCGCAACTTTGACACATAGGCCACCTCCTTTTCTAGTCCCAAATGTGAATTCGGGACGTTATTGTGCTACATTTTAATTATTTTATCCAAAGGCGCACCGCATATAGGGCAATGCTCCAGTTCCTGCCCCTGTTCCAAGCGCCCGGTATTGCCGCAGGAGGTACATACATAATAAGAGGCGATCCCGATATCCTCTCCGGACTCATAGGCATGGATCGCTTCCGGCAAGAGTCCCAAATAATTATTCCTGGCCCCATAGGCCTCACCAAAAGCATACTGGTTAAGAGGCAAGCGGGCCTTGACGGAATAAGGCAAATACCTGGAACGCAGCCGCTCTGTATCCAGCTTCTCGGCCTCCCGGCTCTCTTCAAGATTATACCCGATACCCTGCAGCTTGTTTAAAACGCTGAAATAATTCTTAGCGTGATAGAAGGCTGACTTTGATAAGGCCCGGAAAAGTTTCTCTATACCGATAAATCCCTTTTCATGGGCATCATCGGCGTAAAATTGATAACGGATATGCGCCATTGATTCGCTCTCAAAAGCTTCGCTAAGATATTGATGGATCTTCTTGTTCTTTATCTCGCGGTCATAAGATTTATCGGCCAGGGACACATATTCATACTTGATCCGGGAATCCTTGTCAAAATAAAACCTTAATACGTGATGAAACGAACTCTTCTTATCCGGAAGCCGGCCGAAAAAATCTAATCTTGCCCCGCCGCCGGCGGATACGATAACTTTATAGCCGTCAACATTCTCCTCAAAATAAGAGTGGACGTGCCCCGACAAAATATATCTGATATTTTCCTTATACGGTTCCATAACGGATTTAAGCTTCTGCCACTCTTCCATCTTCATGCTGTTGGGAGAAAAGCTGTTAGGCACGGGTATATGGAATAATATCAAGGTATTGCGGCGAATGTAGCCTTTAAGGGACTCCTCAAGGAATTTAAGGGTATCTGCCTCGAATATCCGTTTAGAGTTATCCAGGACAACGATCAATAGATCCTCGTTTACCAGGATATAATCTTTTAGCCCAAAATATTTTACGTAGTAGTCGGTATCATGGTTGCCGCATAATGTATAGACGGGATTCCCGGAGATATTGTTAATGATGCCGTGAATGTGTTTATAGAATTCCTCCAGGCCGAAGGGGACAAGATCGCCCAGGATGATCTTGAAGCCAGTATCCGTGCAGTTCATTGCCTTGGCAAAGGTGGTCATTATCTCCACTCCCATTCCGTCGCATCCGGGATCCCCTAAAATAGTGAATGATGAAACCTTTTTGATGAAATTGACCCTATTTTCTACTTTGACGGCACCTTTCATTTATTCTTCTCCGCGAAGCTTCTCACAATTTAACGCGCACGAATACCAAATACGATTGCGGCAGACGCGAGTAAACTTCTTCAAGCGTCTTAGATATAAAATGTATGCTGTATGAGCTTCCCAGGCCCAATTGCAGATTATTCCATTCGGGAAAATCATAAACATAACCCAGGGTAAACTTTTTAACGTCATAACTCTTGCCGGCCATCGGGTCCCCTTCTACAAAAAGCTCATCCTTCTGCACATATTCAAAGCGGCTAAACCAGGTATGCGTCTTAGAGAAGTTAAGGGCTGATTCAAGCAGGAAGGCATTGGTATCAAGCCCGGGCTTTTTATCATTGCGGCCCCAGGCAAATGTCGTCTGCCACACCCCATTCTTAAAATCCCGGTTATATATCGCCGAGGCAGTGATCCTGGCAATATCAACGGAGGGCTCCAGCTGCTCCGGTGAATCCAGGTAGCCGTAACTTCCCTGGAAAGATAAATTTTCAGTGGGATTGAAGGTAAGCCGCGCCGAATAGGAATCGAATTTCGGCGATTCCATCTCCCAGCGGTTTTCATTCGGTTCCCTGCCCCGGAATACGGAGGCGTCGATCTTAAAGTTGCCGAATATATATCCTAATGTGGCCACCCCGAATGTGATATGCGTTGAATCCAGCCAATGATGGCTTAAGGGCGCTTCGGGGTTATCCATCGCCGAAAACCGGTGCATAAAAGCCGGCGGCCCCAATGCCGGCTCACCCGGCAGGCCAAAATAACCGAACAGAGAGCTCTTTTCTGAAAGCGGAAGGCTGTAAGTCACTGCTTCCTCCATGAAAAAATCATGCGGATGCTGGCGGTCTATCAAAGGATGAATTCCGTCATAGGTCTCCCCTGTCTGGAACAATAAAGGATAACCGCGTTTGCCCATCAGCGGGTCAAGGGAGAGCATACTGCGGAAACCAAGTATCCCTGGACCGGCCTTACGGTCACCCATCAACATGAACATGCTGGTGCTGAAACTTTTATCCTTTCCTCTTTTACCGCCCTGGTGGTCATATATGCCGAATACATAGCCGTGGGCCATAAGATCCCAGCCTGCGGCAGTGAAATGCACCCCTTCCATAGGCGAAGATTCCGGCTGCCAGCTTGTGCCGCTTGCCTCGCGGGTTTCAGGATAGCCGCCGTAAAATGCCTGCATTGTCATTTGCTCAGCCATATGCATATGCCCGCTATCGGCCCTTGCCGCTAAAGGCAGTAAAATAAATATAAGCGAAATGACTATTCTTTTCAATTTGCCTCTGCCGGTTTGACAGCGCCTGACTCATGCTGCCTGATGTACTTCAATGATTCGATCACCTTAATTGCTTCCTTCCTGCTCAAGGTATCAATACCGGTTTTACCGTAATATTTATGGATGAAATTATCCAGATGGTCCTGTTCCCAATGCAATTGTTGCGCCAGATATTTAATGAACAATTTCTGCTTTATGGTCAGGCCCTGGGCGTTGAGCCGGTAATGCGAACTGCGCACGAAATAATTCATCAATACCTTGAATTTTTCGTTATCCAGCTCTTTGGCGCTCTCTACCCCGCAAGCCTTCTGCAATATAGCCCTGTACTCGGGATCGCTTAAACCAAGCTCCTTCTTGACTATGTGAACCAGGGCTAATTTCTTCTTATCCATCTTTTAATATTCCCAATACTTCTTCATCGGAGCTCTGGCTAAAGTCGAGGTAGAAGGCGCCGATGGCTCCCAGATAATCCGGTACCCTTAATGCTATCACTTCATCCGCGTAATCAGCTAACAATTCAACTGCCTCTCCGGCTGCGACCGGCAGGGCTGCGATAAGCTTTGCCGGTTTTTCCTGGCGCAAAGCTATAAGCGCTGCCTGCATCGTGGCTCCGGTTGCTGCCCCATCATCCGTAACAATAACAGTTTTTCCTTTTAAAGGGATTTTCTGTTTAATCTTCCTGAAACGCTTGATCCGGACTTTGATCTCAAGCAGCTGCCGCGCCTTTTCCGACTCTATATAACCTTTATCCGCGCCTGCCTGCGACGCAAGGGTTTCATTGAGAAAAACCTTGCCGTCTTCAGTAACAGCCCCTATCGCCAACTCCGGGTTATAAGGCGCCCCTAATTTACGGGAGAGCACGATATCCAGCTTGGCGTTCAAAACGCGGCTAACCTCCGCTGCCACGATAACCCCGCCGCGGGGAATGCCCAGCACCACGGTTTCTTTTCCGGACAAATATTTCAACTCATCGGCAAGAAGCCGGCCTGCCTCCTGCCGGTCTCTAAATGCCTCATTGCTGTGGGAAATTATGCGTACGATATCCACGCCTCCATAAGCAAACTAATCCCGGATACAGCTATTTGATCTTTATCTCCTTGGAGCCCTGCCATAGCCCGTGGATGTTACAATAGCTAGATGCGTAGATCATGCCGGGTTTATCGGTCTTGAAATTCAACACTGCTTCCGGGTGCGTATATACCGTGCTTGTGTCCGGGCCGTTGACCGACTCTCCGTGCGCGGCGAATTCGGCCTTGGCGATCTGATAGGGGAATTTCTCTCCTGCCGGATGAAAAAGCACCGTTATCCAGCGGATGTGGTGCTCGGTTTTATTGGGATGGGCGATCTCCTTGCCCACGCTTACCGTGATCCTGAAAAACTCCCCCTTGTTTACGGCATCCGGCGATTCTATCACCGGGACATGTTTCTCCGTCTTCCAATCCGCGCTTTGGAACAAATCTTTGATATCTGCCATTTTACGCTCCTTTCTATTTTTTGAACATCTTCTGCTGAATTAAATATTTAAACCCTCTCTATAGGCCTTAGCTAAGGCGCCTTTACACTTTTTGGCGTCAAAATCCCAGCCCCCGGTAGCAGTAATGACCCTGATCTTTGCCTTCATCATCCCGAAGAAATTTTTCATGGCATTGACGCACCCCGGCACAATACCCAGGATATGTGAGAAGGGAAACGGTGCAAAACAGGCGGTGACCAGCACTACTTTCTTAGGTTTATTATGCAGCCATTTCGGGCCGAAGTTCGTCATTTTAAACAAAGACACACCCCGGTCGAAAAATGCCTTGGCCACGGAGGTGACATTGCCTACGTAAACCGGAGAAGCAAAAACTACCGCGTCGGCGTTGACCAACTCCTGCGCCACTGCTTTGAAATCATCATTTATAACGCATTCCTGCGTATCCTTGCAGGCATTACAGGCAAGGCAGGGCTCGATCTTGAGATCGTAAAGATAAACCTTTTTAACTTCGGCGCCTTTATCTTTCAATCCTCTTAAAACCTCATCAAGAAGATGGTCCGTAACTTGCCCCTTGCGGGGACCGGCAAGAATACCCAACGCTTTCATCGGCGACTCCTTTATCTTTAATAGTTCTCGCAAAGAACCTCATAGAAACTTTGCGGGTGCTTGCATGCCGGGCACTCTTTAGGCGGCTCTACCCCCTCAAATATATAACCGCAGTTAATGCAGTGCCATTTTACCGCCGACTTTTTCTTAAATACCTCATTATTTACTATATTGTTGATCAGCTTCCTGTATCTTGACTCATGAAATTGCTCAACCTTGGCTATCTGCTCAAAAGAGCGGGATATCTCCGGGAATCCCTCGTCCTTAGCGATCCTGGAAAAATCCGAATACAGGGTCGTCCACTCCAGGTTCTCACCCGCCGCGGCTTGCTCAAGGTTGCACTTCGTGTCCTTGATCATCCCCGCCGGGTAAGTGGCGGTTATCTCCGTATCCCCGCCTTCAAGGTGCTTGAAGAATACCTTGGCGTGCTCCTTTTCATTTTCCGCTGTCTCGGCAAAGATATCGGCAATCTGGATATAGCCCTCTTTCTTGGCGGCTGAGGAAAAATAGGTGTACCTGTTCCTTGCCTGCGATTCTCCGGCAAATGCCGCTAAAAGATTATTCTCCGTTCTCGTCCCTTTAATCGACTTACTCATCCCGGTTACCTCCTTTATATTAAAACTATATTAACAAATTTCCCGTTGTTCATTAATATAACCGATTGCGCCAGACAGGTAAACCGGCAAATTCTCTTTTTTTCTGACTTTATTCTACTTGGTGAGATGGCGCCGGGACCATGGCTGCTCCTACGCCGAATATATGATCAGGGCTCCGAAAGCCGCCGCGACAATACCCCGGAAGAAATCCCCGTTGTTATGTGATTTATTATTCCTGACGAAACCTATCTTTTTGGAAGACCGCGTAGCAGAATTCCTAAATCAGGAAATAATATTAACGTGGGATTAAGTAAGAATGATCTCTCTCCCGCTAATTTTTGTTTTCGAGCAACTGGATAATCTTGTCCATTTTGGTCAGCACAAGGACCGTAAAGATAACAAGCCAGATAATTATACCCAGCCATATCAACATGCCGATACCCATGCCGTAATTCATACCATAACCCATGTTCATCCCCTGACTTCCCATTTGTCCCCACATACTGCACCTCCTTATCCTTATTTCTTCCTGCTTAAAAGATATTTTTTCGCACTTAAGGCCGCCTTGGCACCTTCCCCCGAAGCGATGATTATCCTTTTTCCAAAACAATCGGTCACGTCTCCGCAGGCGAATATGCCTTCAGCTCCGGTGGAGCAGTCCGGCTTTATTTTTATCTCCCCCTTTTCATTCAGGCCGACTAGATCCCGGCAAAACTCGGTGTTAGGCAGGAACCCCACCTCGATAAATACCCCTTTACAGGGGATCTCTTTTGTCACCGAGGCATCCGCAGCCTGGATTACGGCGCATTCGACTTTATCTTCTCCCCGGATCTCGACAACTTCAAAACCTTCCAGGATATCCACCTTGCCGCTGCTTTTGAGGCGCTCGATGTCTCCCGCGTCGGCAATAAGCTTGCCTTTTGATATCAGCCAAACGCGACACCCCAGATTTTTAAGCTCGATGGATACCTGGACCCCGGAATTGCCTCCGCCCGCGACAACTACATCGGCACCCTTGAATAACGCGGCATCCTGGACCAGATTATAGAAAACTCCCCTGCGCAACAGCCTTTCTTCCCCCGGTATGCCCAGGGCCCTGCGCTTCATTCCCGTGGCAATGATCAGGGCGCGCGCGAGCATTTTCCTTGTTTCTTTAGCCTGTATTTCAAAAAACTCCCCCTGCCTCTTTATCCCGATGGCCTCGTCTATCCTGTGCGCCAGATAATGCTCGCGCAGGAATTGCTGCTCGAATTTATTTACGAGCTCCTTGCCGCTTATAAAATCAAATCCCATATAATTCTTAATGCCGGCGCTGTCGACGGCCTGGCCGCCAAAATCCTGTGTAAGCAGGAAAGTATCTATTTTCAGGACGGAGGCGTAGATGCTGGCGGTAAGTCCGGCCGGACCGGCCCCGATAATGAGCAGGTCATATATATATTTACCGAGAGATTCTTTCGGGGAATTCCTGAATTTTTCCAGGCAGCCCCGGGAGCAAAAAAAGTATCTTCTGCCCTCAAACTCAAAGGAGAGCCGCTCATTCTCCACTTCCATTCCGCAAACGGGGTCTTTAAACATTCTGATGCATTTTATTAGAGATTAACAGTTGTGTAAATCTGATGATTCTGTTTTTGCTGACTTTTTTTACGCAAAGAGGCATTGTCTCCGGAAGGGACGGGTTTGCCGAGCATGTGCCTCCACCAGTGCTTGCGGTGCCTGGCAAATATAATATGGTCAAAGGTGAATCTTTCCGGCTCCACGATAAGGTTGAGGGATATGCCGTAAAGCATGAAATGCGGCCAGACGATCTCCCTGAAATACATCAGGGAGAGGGTGATGTAAAATAAGCTGATTATGACGGTAGCTCTCAGCTCAAACCCGATGATTATGAATAGCCCGATGATGGCTTCGGCAAGCGCCGCGCCCAAGGTAACCAGCAGCGGATCGGAGGGAAAAAGCCAGTGGAACTGCGTCAGGTGCCAGTCTTTCACAACCTTGACCGTAAGATCAGGATGAAGGAACTTGACGGTTATGGCCGCATACATAAGCGCTATACCGTAGAAAACGCGCACGATGGTCGTGGAGTAAATATCAAGACGCTCCCGCCAACCGCGCAGCTTACCGAATAAGGCCGCATCGAAAGACCAATGCCTCAAGCCAAAAAACAGCAGCACGATGATCTCTCCAAGATAATTAAAATAGGTCATCATATACCCGCCAAATACCGTAAAACCGGTGACAAAGACGGCCAGGGATAAGAACCCGGCCAGCTCCGTCAGAAACCCGAAAAATATCGAAATGCTGCAGGCATACAAGAGCATCTTTACGAGCGGTCCTGCCGGTAACTGGGCCAGCTTAAGCTCCGTCCCCAGGAAACAACCGCTGGCTGCGGAAATAAAGAATGCCGCGGCAATAGCCAGGCGCACGAATACCGGGCCTGCCGGGGCCAGTTTTTCGATGCCCGCGTGCAGCTTTTTGCCTAAAGATGTCTGCCGGAAAAGGAAATTAAGGAAAAGAAAGGCCGATACGCCCGCTACTACTGTAACGAAAATATGGAAATCCTGGGGTTTTTTAAGGGCGTCCAGCGCGCGGGGGTCCGGGGGGCTGCGCATGACTTTCCAGAAGAATTCCCTCGGCAAAACGTAGGCCTCGTGGGCAAAACAAGCAACCGGCGTCAAGGTTAAAAAGATCGGGAGCAACAACATATTCGGGATAACCGGTTTATTGGCCATATCCCATAAGAGCTTCGGCCATCCGGCAATTATCGCCTGGTTTGCCCCCGATGCATCTTTTGATCTTTCCGGCAGAATTTTACGCATATATTCAATTTCCTTGCTGACTATTTTCTGGTTTTGTCGCGCTCCCCTTCCTGGATCCTGATCATCTCCGTGATTATCATCACCGTATTGCTTATGCTGGCGATAAAACCCAGGACAATAAAGACGTAGATAAAATACCTGTGCACCCCGAATTTGTCCCGCAGGAAGACGCCTATAAAGTACCCGATAAAAGGCCCCGCGGCTATTTCAAAGGGAATAGAAAAACCCAGCCCGGCCAATTGCACCATCTTCCAAGTATTTTTATTCTTATCCGCATCCATGGCAACCCCCCCTATTAGGGGCCAGTCAGAAAAAAACTTTCCCCCCGGAATCATTGTTTTTTAGCCAGCAGGCCCGAATGACTTTTATCGAAAATGCCGTAAGCTAAAAGCTTGAGGCGGTCATTGAATAAGAACCAGGCGGAGGCGTAAGCCCATACGAAGAACGCCCAACCCCATCCTATCGGGGACATGAACAGCCCGTAAACGGTTATGAGGGTGGCGATTACCTGGGTCCCCAGGACCGCAGCAAGCAATATCCCGGATGGCCGGAAGGACCAGAATGGGCCGCGTGTCCTGGTCACGAATATGGTCATATGCCCGGCTACGGAAAGCTTCAGATACATCAACGACTGGATCATTACCCTGTTCAAATGAAAGACCCGTTCGCCCAGATAGAAGAGCCCAAAAGAAGCCACTACCCCGGCTATCCCCAGCACAGTAGCCATTCCCAGCACAACAGGCATATTCCACTCCTCCGGCTTGCCGGAATAGCGGACCCGGTCATAGGCAATGGAGATGATCGCCCCGTCATTAAGTATGGCCAGCAAAACTATCATGATCGCCGTGACGGGATAGAAATTGAACACTAGTATGGAGAGGGTCATAAAGAGCAGCACGCGGATCGTCTCGGCGATCCTGTACATGGCATAACTGTTCATACGTTGGAATATCTTACGGCTCTCTTTTATCGCGTCGATTATCACGGAAAGCCCGGGGGCCAAAAGCACGATGGCGGAGGCGGCGCGCGCGGCGTCAGTGGCTCCCGATACGGCAATTCCGACATCCGCCTTCTTCAATGCCGGGGCATCATTGACCCCGTCCCCGGTCATCCCCACGATATTGCCCCGCTGCTGCAGGACATCAACGATATGGTATTTATGCTCAGGGAATACCTGGGCGAACCCATCGGCTTTCCCGATAGCCTCCCCAAGCTGCGCCGACTCATGATGTTTGATATCTCCGAAGAGGCTGGCGTCCATTATATTGGTGCCCAAATTAAGGCGGCCGGCTATCTCCCTAGCGATCACCATCTGGTCACCGGTAAGCATCTTCACATCTATACCCATATCTTCGGCTGTTTTAATAGTTTCCTTGGAATCTTCGCGCGGAGGGTCGAACATGGGAATGACCCCAAGATACTGCCATTTGCCTTCCTGGTCGGCGCGGGCTACGCCCAATGACCGGAAACCCCTGGAGGCAAACTCCGAGGTAACCTTATCCAGCTGGGACCTTATCTTATCCGCGTTAAGCGCCAAGGCCAAAATGACCTGCGGCGCGCCTTTGGTAACCCAAAATGTCCGGCCATCAGGCCCTGTAACGCTGGCCTCCGTGCGTTTCTGGACAGGATCAAAAGGCATAAAATGAACAATACGGTAAGCCTTCGTCTCTTCTTTATCTTTAAGCCCTCTGAGTATCGTCAGGTCTATCTGATCCTCATCCTCCTCCCGTGATGCCAGGGCGGCGTTGAGTATGATGGCATCACGGTTTATGCCTTCCACGGTAAAAGGCTCGCCGAGAGTCAGTTTATTCTGCGTCAGGGTGCCGGTCTTATCGGAGCAGAGCACATTTATGCCCGCCAGTTCCTCTATACTTGCCAATTTAGTGACTATCGCCTGTTTAAGCGCCAATATCCTGGCCCCCACCGCCATCGTAACGGACAATACCGTCGGCATAGCCACGGGGATAGCCGCAACCGTCAATATCAGGGAGAACTGCAGTATCATAAGCATATGCTCCCCCCGGAATAGGGCGACCACCAGGATAAGGGCGACCAGGACCAGGGCGATGATAATAAGGTAATCGCCGATCTTCAATACCGCTCTTTGGAAATGACTGACTGTATGCGCCTCCTCGACAAGCTGCGCGGTTTTTCCAAAGTAAGTTTTGGCGCCTGTAGCGTAGACATAGGCCTCGATCTCCCCGCGCCTGACGATAGATCCCGAATAGACAATATCCCCCGGCTTACGCTCCACGGGAAGGGACTCCCCCGTCAAAGCGGATTGATCAACCTCTATGGTATCCCCGCCGGACAATACCGCGTCCGCCGGAACGATCTCTCCTATACGCAGGCGGATAAAATCCCCGGGCACCAGCTCTCTGGCGGGTATGCTCTGCCAGGCGCCCTCCCGCATAACCCTGGCCTTTATAGCCAGCTTTGCTTTCAGGGCGTCTATCGTGTTACCCGCCTGGAATTCCTCCCAGAACCCCACGATGGCGTTGATCAATAAAAGGACCAATATGATAGAAAAATCCGCCCAGTGACGGACCAGCGCCGAAAGGATCACCGCTGCCTCGATCATCCACGGTATCGGGCCCCAGAAATAGGAAAGGAATTTAAGGAAGAAGCTGGCTTTCTTTTCGATGAGCTCGTTGTAGCCGTATTGCCCGGCACGCTGCCGCGCCTCGGCCTGGCTAAGGCCGGAAGGGGATGTCTGCAATGTTTTTTGTATCTCTTCGACTGAGGGGGGTTTCTGCTGTAGTGGCGCGGAGCTTGTCTCGGGCTTTATTCCTCTCCGGATCATGCGTCGGCCTTTCTGTGGGCAGGGCTACTATTCCATCTCTCCTGTTTGATTAATCCCATTATCGTGCAAAGAGATTAAAATCGCAAGTATTTTAAGATACATTTTATATTCAAAGCTTTCCCGCGGGCGTGAACCGCGATAATTCATAGATGCCCAGAGACTTCTCTATATCTTCGACTTCCTTTACTATATTTTCGAAGCCATTTTCGCCGAATAACTCCCGTTCCTTATCTTCAAATTTATCCCCTAATTCGTCATATTCCTTTTCGGAGATAAATTTACGCAGGGCGGGTAACAAAACGGTATCCTCCCTGGCGGCATGAGGCCGGTACATCTTGATAAATGAGCGCAAATTCCCGGCTAAAGCATTTGGATTATCTTTGCTTCCGGTTTCTTTTGCCTTTGAAAACCGTAAAATTTCCCGGGTAAGCTTACGGCCGGCTTCATGTTGTTCCCGCAATGTCTTTGTCAGGTCTGTCAGCTTTACCGCTTTCTCAAAAATCGGGAAGATATGATCCTCCTCCAGCTTCTCATGGTAGCCTTCGATAAATTCATGAATAATATTGGCGGATTTAAAAATGACATCATATTGGGGATTTTTGTCATTATCCATACCCTTCAGCTCTTTCTCATATATCAAAAGGATCCTTCTTAATACCCCGTGCTCGCGCATAAGATCCTCTATAGGAGAAACAGCAATATTGCCTTCCTGATCTGAGGGCTGCTGGGCGGACAGATTATTGAATCCGGCAGTTAGGGCAAAAAGGGTTGTTAATAACCCGGGCAGAATCAGTCTCCTCCTTATCACTTTATTCCTCCTTAATTTGCCGATAGCTTATATTAGCCTATAGCGCAGGTTCGATAAACCGGCAAATTCTCTTTTTTTTCTGACTTTATTCTACCTGGTGAGACGCTGCCTGGGCCGTAGCTGTTCTTCCTACGCCGAATATATGATAAGCGCGCCAAAGGCGGCTGCCGCGACCCCCCAAAAACGGATAAAACCAGCCGGCCTGCTATCCAGCCAGCTGACCATGGCTTTGATCGTATCCTTCCTGAAGGCAAAGAGCAGGGTGCCTCCCATAATGATCAATACTCCCAGCGAATAAATAAACACTGTCTGCCTGCTTTGCCAGGCGGTAACCACAAAAATGAATCCCAGCGCAAGGCGTAAGAATCCGGCCAGGTATATTCTTTTACCTATCATAAAAAAATCTACGATCTTGCCAAAACACTTCGGCACAAGCAGTATTAGCGCTCCCATTACCGCCATGTAGATCCCGACGATCCTGATGAAGATAAGCATCTTTCCCTCCTTACGATTCTTATTCCCCGGTGAATAAAAGGCCTATTTTTTGAGATACGCCTTTTTGAAGTTTTCTAGGAGCTGGCGTAACTTTTGAACATTGGAAAGGTCAAGACCCTGCTTGGCCTTCATCGCGTAAACACCAATCTGGTGAAGCAGGGTCAATTGGTTAATATAATCCGCATAAAGCTTGGCGTCGGACCGGGCAACGGGAGTCAATCTCTGATACATGAAATATTCGGAAACTATATCCTGGATATAAGTTGCGTGCGTCTCCTTGTTGTTGACCCAGCGCACGATCTGGTTATAGTCAATAACCTTTGCTCCCGACAATTCAATGATACTATTCATGGATTTCTCGATCGTCGTAATATGTTCGGAGATCATCTTGATGCGGGCTTCATCATCGTAGATGCCGCAGGGGATCTGGCAATGGGCGAAGGCCTGAGTAGTAATAAATAAAAACAGCGCTAATGAAAACGCGGTTCTTTTCATATTACCTCCTTTAAAAAATAATTATACATCTAATTAACGAAAGATACTGAAAATATGCTTATTCTCCCGGCCTGATGCCGCCGAAGAGGGCCAGTTCAAATACCTTTAAATAGCAATCCACCTCTTTGAAACCTATCTTCCTAAGCCAGGAGCACTGGATATCGAGGGGTGATAAAAGATTGGATTTTCTAAGCGGGCTCTTATAATGATCCCTGGCTATCTCTCCCCGCGTTTTACCCGAACCTATCCTGCGATGATAACTATACAGGGAATCAACGAAGAATTCGTCAAAGATGCGCTGTAACCTGGGTGAAGGAGAAGACACATGCTCGAGGTTCAAAAATAATCCTCCCGGATTAAGCAAGCCAAATACCTCTTTATAGATCTCCCTCTTCCTTTTATCGGGCTGGTGATGCACGGAAAAGCCGGAAACAATTACATCAAACTTCCCGGATCCCTTAATAGCATTGACCCAGGATGGCTTTCCATAATCCTGCGTAAAAAATGATAGTTTTTTATTCTTAGGGGACTTTTTACGCGCCGCCTCTATCATAGTAGGCGAGAAATCCAGAAAGACCCCCCGGGCTTTAGGATATTGCGAGAGTATGGCCCTGCCAAGTATGCCGTCCCCGCAGCCTAGATCCAGGAAGCTGGCGGCTTTAGGAATTGTCTTGCCGATCAGTAAAAGAATAATTCTTATCTGGTAATCGGCAAGCGGGATTGCCCGTCTTACCCCCTCCAGAAAACGCTTGCTAAGGTCCTCCCTCCTCCACATCTGGTCTTTGGCTGCCATTTTGCTCTCCTTAAACACTAGATATTTTCCAATTCTTCGGGATGTTCGGCAAAGTATTTCTTCATTTTCTCCAGGATATTTTTCAGGTCAGTCTTGGGTATGACCCCGGATATTCTTTTAAGCTTCTTCAGGTCAGGCACCCTCTTCCTTATATCCTGAAAGCTGCTTCCGTAATATTAGCCACCTGCTCCTTCAAATTGTCGGTCTTCAGGATAAAGCCCGTGGCATTGAGTTTGTTGGCTGTCCTGAATCTTTCCTCGCTGGAAAAAGCGGTAGTGATAAATACGGGGATATGCTTATTTTTGCTGCGGATCTTCTCCAATACCGATAAGCCGTCTAAACCGGGCATCATAATATCTAAAAGAAGGGCGTTTGGGTTTTCTTTGTCAAACTTTTGCAGCGCCTCTTCTCCGGTTGAGGCGGTGATCACCTGGTAGTTATTCGCCAGGAACCTGGTCTTGATGACCTCCAGGAAATCCACCTCGTCATCGACAATGAGGATCTTTTTCTTTAGCTCCATCCGATATCTTTCTCAACTCCCAGAATTAGTCCGAGTCCTTTTTAGCTTATTCATCATGCTTATCGGGCTGCTGCGGCTCCAGCTTCCTGGAATATAACTGGCTGGGAAGGTTGTTTTTATTTGCCTTAGCCAGCATATCCCCTATTTTTACCAGCAGCGCTTTTTTATCGACCGGTTTAACAACATAATCATCAGCACCCCTTTCCAGGGATCCGACGATATCGCTCTCTTTGTCTTTGGCGGTAACCATAATAACAGGCAGGCCGGCATTCCGGGGATCCTTCCTTAATATCTCACATACCTGAAAACCGTCTAACTCCGGCATCATAATGTCCAGCAGGAGCAGATCCGGCCGTTCCGTTTCGGCCATCTCTATTGCCTGCTTTCCATTATAGGCCTTCAAGACCTCAAAATCTGCCGCCTGTAAAATCGCCTCCAGGAGCTCGACATTCTTTTCGTTATCATCAACGACTAAAATCTTTGCTTTTCCCATTTTCACCTCTCAAGCCGGCCCAATATGTTTTTCCACCAGAACGGGGAATTGCCGGGTATCTATCGGTTTTGCCACATAATCATCTACGCCCAGAGCGATGATCCTCTCCCTGTCCCCTTTCATGGCGAAGCTGGTTACCACGATCACCTTTATATCTTTGGTCAAGGGATCGCTTTTGAGCATTTTTGCCGCGCTGAACCCATCAATCCCCGGCATCTGCATGTCTAAAAGGATCAGATCCGGTTTGAGCTGTCCTGCCATGCTTATGCCCTTTGCTCCGCCATCAGCCTCCAGGATTTCATAACCCCGGTATTGCAGGATATCCGACAACAATAACCGGTTATTCTCATTATCATCCACAATCAATATTTTTTTGGCCATAGCGCTATGATTTAACGGGTATCGTAAATATAAACCTGGAGCCCTTGCCGAATTCACTCTCCACCCGGATCTTCCCTCCGTGCAGCTCAACCAGTTTTTTGGTTAAAGCAAGCCCTAAGCCTGTGCCTTCAACGGTCTTGGTAAGGGTAGATTCTATCTGGCTGAAGGTCTGAAAGAGCTTTGAAAGATCTTCAGGTTTAATGCCGATACCGGTATCTTTTACGGAGATCTCAATAAAATCCGCCGCGGAGCGTTTTGCGTTTACCTCAACCCCGCCGCCGTCCGGGGTGAACTTCGCGGCATTGCTCAAGAGATTGAACATTATCTGCTTAAGCTTCTTGGGATCGGCCGATATGTCAATATCCGCCTGGGGCGCGACATCCAAAGACAAACGTATATTGTGCTTGAGGCACTTCTCCTGGAGCAGGACAAGGGAAGGCTCAAGTACATCTTTTTTTAAAGAAAGCTTTTCCGGCTCAAGCTCCATTTTCCCGGCTTCTACTTTAGAGAGGTCCAATATATCGTTGATCAGGCCTAAAAGATGCCTGCCGCTGGTATTAATGTTATCAACGTATTTCCGCTGCTTTTCATTTAATTGGCCGAAATACTGGTCCTGCAGCACCTCGGCAAAACCAATGATGGCGTTAAGGGGCGTCCTTAGCTCATGGGACATATTGGCTAAAAATTCGGATTTTGCTCGGTTGGCGGCATCTGCCTGGAGTTTCGCGTTCTCAAGCTCGCGCTTCTGCTCGAAGAACCGGTTGATTACACGGGTGATGTCGCCGAATTCAGTCCGGTCTTTTTGCAGCGCAGCCGCGCATTCAATATTTTCGTTCTTTAAAGCTCCGGAAATTAACTGAAGCGGGACCTTGACCCACCTGGCCAGCAAAGCTATGAAAATGATCAAAAATATCCCCAGGAAGGCCGTCATTATAAAGAAGAAGTTCTTATAACCGAGGTTAAAATCCTTGATCAGCTGGGATTCCTTCCAGACGGTTATTTCAAATGCCGGTTTTGCATCCGGCCCCATAAGGACCCGGGTAAAGGTAATGGTCCCTTTTTGGGGATTTGAGATAACGGAAAATTCTTTCTTTCCCGAGAGCGGGGTAATGATTATATTGCAACCGCATAACCTGGCAATTTCATCGATATAACCCTTATCCCAGAGCCGGCCGGCCAGAAAATAGCCTTGCGAAGGGGTCTTCCTCTCCACATCTTTGCTCGGATGAATGCTGGCGCCGCGGACCTCAAGAATACCTTTTGGGGTATCGATATAAAAATGACAGAAAGGCCCGTTGGCAAAAAGCCTGCTTATCATATCCTTGGGGAAAAGCGGCTCTTTAAGGCCGCGACCTTTAAGATCATCTACGGAGTAAATAAAGGAACCGTCCAGCCCGTATATCCATATTACATTCGCATTGAAAGCGGGCAGCGCGGTATTGATATTTTCAGCCGCCCAGGTTTTATCCCTGCTGGCCAGGAAACCGGCCATCTCATCCCAGTGAGTATAATCATAAGCCAGGGTATTCAGCGTTTCGCCCTTAAGCTCAACTATTTTTTCAAAAACCAGCTGCATCTGTTTTTGTTCATTGGAGAATAAGGCGACCAGCCTTTGCTTCTCAAAGGCCCTCTGCAAAAGGACCGAAGAGGCAAATACCAAAACGATTGAAAGAAGCAAAAATATTATTTTAGTTTGTACTCTCATGCTTTTCGTATCGCCTCCTCCGGGCTATTTACCGCCGGAAGAAAGAACCTCATTTATTCTTTGGACAAGCTCTGCCCGGTTAGAGGATTTAGAGATAATAAACCTTCCGGAAACTACTCCGTGCTGGGCCTTGACCTCCTCCTCGGTGATTATGCTGGTGAGATATATTACCGGTATATCTTTGGTCTTATCATTCCTCAAGAGGTCCTGGGACACCTTGCCGCCATCTTTCTTCGGCATCATCACATCCAGAAGTATCAGGTCGGGGGTATTTGCGATAGCCAGCTTCAGGCCGTCTTCCCCATTGCCGGCGGTCAAAACTTCAAATCCCTGGCTCAATAAAATATCCTGATAGAGCTCGAGCTCTTTTGGATCATCATCCACGACTAAGATCTTCGCCATAAATATCCTCCTTTTTCGTTTTGCTTAACTCTTGAGAGCCAGCTCAAAAGCTTTAGGGTCATTAGCATTATGCGTCGCTTCTTCTGCGGAAATCACTCCGGCCTGGCAAAGATTCTTCAGGGATTGCTCCATGGCCTGCATCCCCTCCTGGCGGCCGGTCTGAATGGCGGTATATATCTGATTAGTGTGCCCTTCTTTGATCAGATGTTTTATCGCGGAGTTAGCCACCATTATCTCAAAGGCAGCGATCCGGCCGGAACCATCCTTCTTGCGCAGCAATTTCTGGGCAATGACCGCTCTTAAAGTAGAGGCCAACTGGGTGCGGATCTGAGGCTGCTGGTGGGATGGGAAAACATCGATCATCCTGTCCACTGTCTGTACCGCGTCGTTTGTATGCAGGGTGGCAAATACCAGGTGCCCGGTTTCAGCGGCGGTAATGGCATTGGAAATCGTCTCCAGGTCCCGCATCTCGCCGACCAGGATGACATTGGGATCCTCCCTCAATACATCCCTGAGGGCGGCGGCAAAGGAATCGGTATCTATCCCCACCTCCCTTTGGTTTATTTCGCAGAGTTTATTCTGATGAATAAATTCCAGAGGATCTTCTATGGTTACGATATGGCCTTTAATGCTGTTGTTTATATACCCGATTATCGCCGCTAAGGTGCTGGATTTTCCGCTGCCGGTCGGCCCGGTAACTAAGATCAAGCCGTTCGGTTTTGTCGCCAGCTCTTTGACAACCGGCGGTAATCCCAGCTCATCCATGGTAGGGATCTCAAAAGGAATGCAGCGCATCACCGCGCCTGCGCATCCACGCTGTTGATAAACATTTACCCTGAAACGCGCTATCCCCGGCACGGAATAAGAGAAATCGAAATGGTGACTCTTATCGAATTCTTCCTTCTGCTCTTTCGTCATAATAGAAAAGAGGTATTTCTCTATATCTTTGGAGGATAAAGGGCTTAGGTCAGAAAAAGACAATTCTCCGTTGACGCGGAAAATAGGCGGTGAGCCTGCCTGGAAATGCAGGTCGGATGATTTCTTGATCACCAGGGTGCGCAACAAAATGTCTATATTAGTCATATTATTCCTTCTCCTCGTTTATTGTATATCCCGATACCCGCTTAGTCAATCCAAAGATGTATCTTTATGATACCGGTAATTTACTCTCAGCCGCCTTCTTTCGCATCGCGCAAAACCAGAAGGTAAGACAGTAAAATATCACTGCCAGCGCCAAAGCCAGGAACAAACTGCCGATGAACAGGGGATAGTAAAGGCCGAGTAATGTCTTATAAGAAAAATGTTTAAACATCTGCCATTGAAGGGGCGGATAATCATTGTTAATAAGCAGCCTGCCTATGTTATACCCTGCCCAGGTAATAAAAGGAAAGGTGATAGTTGTGGAAATATTGGTGCCTAAAAGAATAGCGATCTTATTAACCCGCTTGATCAATAACGCCGCAATAATGACCATGATCGTATGAAGGCCGTAGACCGGCAATATAGCGATAAATACTCCGATCGCCACCCCCAGCGCTATCTCATAAGGCGAGCTATTAAGCCTCAAAAGCCGTAAGAAGCGCTCCTTCAGGGTCAGCTTCCCTTTAGAACTGCTTGCCAAAGACATAAAAATTCACCTCTTTTCCTAAATACGGCTTAAGGTAACTTCTCCTGCCCTGCGCAAGGATCGTAAAGCCCATTTTAAGAAAAAACCCCTTCGCCTCTTCCGAAAGGGTGCCAAAATGCACTCCGCTAACTCCCTGCTCTCTTAAGTACGCTTCGTAGGTTTTGATCAGCCGTGCGCCGAGCCCGGCCTGCCTGTAGCCGGACTCAATATTGATATGGAGCATCGCGGGGAATTTCTTTGAAAAATCAGGCATAAAAAATTCACCCCTGCAGGCGCTCCTCAGGCAATAAAAAATGAATTTCAGGTTGCTTATATTCAGGAAAACCCCTCTGCGCAGGGCCTTCCGGATCAGGCGGGGAAAAATATTTTTACCGTTTATATGCTCCATCGCGGAGGCATCTTTTGTGCCGATAATGTATCCGACTACCCGGTTATCGGTAACGGCGACAAAACAGGACTGGGGCTCATGATCGGTGAAATATATGGTGAGGGCATCGGCCAGAACTTCGTTATCTGAAAAAACTTCTCCCGGTTTGATGCCGGGGAAAGCGGTCTGGCAGCTGATGCGGCGCAGATCCTCTCTATCCCGGGGAAGAAAACCCCTGATACTTACAGGCGTAAGCTTATCCATTTTAATACCCAGTTTTTAACTTGACCTTGCCGGTGGCGGAGGAGGCGGTATCGGAAAAATATCCGCGTAGATACCCAGGATATCTACCTTCTCCAGGTGCAGAAAATGCCCCGCGCCTTTTATGATCCGGACCTGACAATCAGGGATCTGAGAAGCAAGGAATTTGACATCCTCAAGGTCAATGATCGTGTCTTTTTCCCCGTAGATCAAAAATGTCTTTTCCCTGATATCTGAAAGCTTGATCAGGTCGCCTATCTTCTTTGCCGACACCACTGCCAGCCCATGCTCATAAAAAGCATTCAGGTTCTCCCGGCTCATCGAATGGAACTGTTTGACGATCTTATCCTTAATACCTTTGGGAAGGTTCTGGCCAAAACTATCTATTAATATATCGGCCATTTTCTGCCTGTTGTCCGGGTCGGCTGCCAGGCCTTTCTTGATGGTCTCAACCATCTTCTCATTGGCTTTTGTCCCCAGGCTTGCCAGGCATAATTGCTTTGCCTGGCCGGGATAGCGCGCGGCAAAGGCCATGGCGATTATCCCTCCCCATGAAGCAGAGCATAATGAAACGCCGTTATTTGTGCCGGTGGCTTTGATCACCTCGCGTAAAATACCCACCTGCTCATCCAGCGTAAGTAGCGTCGGCCCTGAAAGCACCTTGCCCCTGCCCTGATTAGGAAAATCAAAAAGCACTATCCGGTAATGCGGGGAATAACGCTCCACAACAGTATGCCACATTGCCATAGACTGCTGCACGCCGTTAAGGCATATAATATGCGGGCCTTCGCTCTCGTAGATCCGGTAGGGGATAGAGAACCTCCCCAGCTCGATAACCCCTTTTACGATCGCCGATCCGCTGCTCGAATATTTTGTAAATTTTGACGCGTTAGGCTTCATCATTTTTTGAGGCTCTTTAAATACGCTTTTCTCTCCTGGACCGCCTTTTTAACCCTCATCCCCACTCCAAATCCGCTTAGGCCTTCGGCCTCTGCTTTATGCGCCGCGCCGGAGGCGATCTTACCGGCCTCTAAAACATTATCTCCGCTTGCAACCAGCTCAGCCACGGCAGCCACCGCGTTTTTCAATGCCCTCCCGGTTACTTTTTCGCTCCATAGATCCAATAAAACTTTTTTTATGTCGGCTGTCGGCCCTCCGGAGGCGATCATCCTCTTTACAGAGTTCCCTGTGGCCTGAATAAATTCACCGGATACCCCTTCACTTTCTAACTCCAATTTTAATTGTTCGTATGCTTTATCGGCTGATCCGCAATACCCGGGGGAAAAGATCAACGAGACAAGCAAGATGGGGAAAAATAAAGCGGACAAGAAGATCTTTATTTGCATGTACTTTCTCGATTCACCCGAAACAGCGCCAGGGTAACTATGCTCACTAGCAAGTTTCCTGATCTCTCCTTCATCCGCGTCTTTAAATACGAATGTCAGTGCTTGTATCCACCGGCTTCCTGCTGCGTCAGCGGTTTAGCAACAGGATTATTTTTAAAATATTCTATGCACCTCTTTATATCGCCTATGAGCAAATCGCCCATATCGCGGCTGAACCCATGGCGCACCAGCACCCTTTGGACGATAAGATCTTCGCGTTTAGGCGGCATTGAATACGCGGCCACCTGCCATCCGCGGCTTCGCAGGCGATCAGAAAGATCATAAAGGGTAAAACCCGGATTAATGCCCTCCTTCAGCGACCAACAAAGAGCTGGAATTCCTCCCTTGCCGTTATACAGAATCTTGAAAATACCCATTTTCTCTATTTCTTGAGACAAATATAAAGCAGTGTCATAACATGCCTGGTGTATCTTACGGTAGCCCTCTTTACCCAAACGTAAAAAGTTGTAATATTGCGACACAATCTGGCCTCCGGGTCGGGAAAAATTCAGCGCGAAGGTCGGCATATCCCCGCCGAGATAGTTCACCTTAAAAATAAGCTCCTCCGGCAGGTCTGACTTGTCGCGCCAGATCACCCAACCGACCCCTAAAGGAGCCAGGCCGAATTTATGGCCGGACGCGTTAATGGATTGGACGCGCGGTATCCTGAAATCCCAGACAAATTTAGGATCGACAAAAGGCGCCAGAAATCCGCCGCTTGCTCCATCCACATGAATCGGGATATCCAATCCGGTTTTTTTCTGAAGAGCATCCAGGGCATCCGCTACCTCTTTTACCGGTTCATACTGGCCTGTATAAGTAACACCTAAGGTCGGCACAACGCCAATGGTGTTTTCATCGCAGCGTTTTACCGCTTCTTCGGGAGTCATGATCAAACGCTCTCCCCCCATGGGGATCTCTCTTATCTCGACATCCCAGTAACGGCAAAACTTGTGCCAGCACACCTGCACCGGGCCCATCACCAGATTAGGTTTATCTGCAGCCTTACCCTTGGCCTTAATCCTGGAGCGCCAGCGCCATTTCATTGCCAAGCCGCCCAGCATCGCGGCTTCACTGGAGCCGGTAGTAGAACAGCCCATGGTATTGGCGGCATTCGGTGAATTCCACAGATCAGCCAGCATATGCACGCAGCGCGCCTCAATTTCAGCTGTCTGGGGATACTCATCCTTATCGATCATATTTTTGTCGACGCATTCATCCATGATCTTATGGATCTCGGGATCAAGCCACGTTTGGCAGAATGTTGCCAGGTTCTGGCGCGCGTTACCGTCCATCATCAACTCGTCATGGATGATCTCGTAGGCATTACGGGGCAATTCTTCCTTTGCGGGAAACTTGTATTTAGGTATGCTTACCGACAGATCAGCTGCCGCGTAAACGTCATCCTCAATATTCGGTTTGATCTTATTTCTTTCATGCAATGCCATAGCTGCCCCCTCCCTTTTGATCCCGATTATGATTTTCCGCTTTTAAATGACGTAAACTCCGCGGCCCCTTCTGCCGTTTTCCACCGGGGTTTGCGTGACGCGTATATGACCAGCGGTATCGCCAGAAAGAATAAATTCGCCCCAACCAAAATAGACATATATAACACCGGGCTTCCGACAGAAATCTGCCCCGGAGGGATAAAACTCAAGATGAACGCCGTTACCGAACCTATCAATCCGCACCCTCCGAAGATCCACATACCGAACTTACCACCCGGGACCTTGTAAGGACGCGGCGTATTGGGCTGGCTGTAACGTAAATAAATAGCGGCGGAAAACATCAAAAGATACATTATCAGGTATAAAGTAACCGTCAGCTGGCTAAGTATTTGATAAGCCGCCTGCACCGAAGGCAATATAACGAACATCACCGCCAGAAGCGTGACGATCAAGCCCTGCGCTATAAGAATGCGGCTTGCTATGCCATGCTTGTTAAGCTTCTGAAAAAATAGCGGCAGGTATCCGGCGCGGCCGACTTCTGCCATGCCTGCCGACGGACCGGCCACCCATACCGTAACACCTCCCAGCACTCCAAACCCAAGCGCCAGGCCAAAAACAGGTATGAGCCAATTCATCCCAAAGACCCTCAAAAAGTCATCATAGGAAACAAGCAAACTCTGCACAAGATTTATTTGTTTATTCGGTATAATAAGCCCTATGGCTAAGGTGCCTAAAACAAATATGGCGACTGTTCCCAGCGAAGAGATAAGGATGGCCAGGGGGTAATTCCGCGAAGGATTATCCACTTCTTTAACGTGGACCGCATTCATCTCCATGCCGGCGTAAAACAAAAATATGCTTGCGGCTAATACAAGGTTGCTGAACTGGCTAAAATCAGGGATCATCTTACCCCAGCCCAAAGGCATCTGTATCGGTTTCCCCTGCAGTAAATATATCGCGCCGAAGATGATCAGCAGCCCTCCGGGAATTATCGTGCCTGCCAACCCGCCCCACTTGGCGACCTTAGAGGCCGATTTTATGCCCCTCAATGTAAACAATGTAGCCGCCCAATAAACCATGAGGACGACGACGATTGTATATACATTGGTAGAGGCGAGCATCTGATCCCACCTCTGATTAGGGCCTGTATAAGCCAGAGAAACAGCGGCAAATGTTAATACCGTAGGAAACCAGATCGTCGATTCTATCCACAATAAAAATATCGCCACAAAACCCCAGCGCGGCCCGAAAGCCTCGCCAACCCAGCGGAATACCCCGCCCTTTTCCGGCCATCCCGTAGCAAGTTCCGCGGCGACAATAGAAACCGGGATCAGAAAAAATATCGCGGCAAAAATATAATAAAAAATCGAACTAAGCCCGTATTCGGCTTCTGCCGGCAGGCCGCGCAAACTGACTACGGCAGTAATATTCATGATGGCGAGCGTCAGTATGCTCATCTTCACCGCCGAAGCAGCACCGCCTTTTTTCTGGATACTATTGCTCACGAGCGCCTCCTTTTGTAAAAAGATTAAGCTTGAGGGTATCAGATAAATATTCCGCGGCAAGCTGCCCCCGCACACTGTTTCCGAAAATATCAAGCGGCGGAGAAAAAACTCCGATCGCCAGGATGCCGGGAACTACCGCCAGTATTCCTCCGCCCACACCGCTCTTGCCCGGCAATCCGACTTTGTATTGCCAATCTCCGGTAGAATCATAAAGCCCGTTCATGGTAATCTCCGCGAGTATCTTTGAAACGTGAGTTTCGGTAATCACGCGTTTTTTCGTTATGGGATTAATGCCGCCGGCAGCCAGTGTCGCGCCCATAGTTGCCAAGTCCACGGCTGTGATATCCACGGAACATCCTTTAGTATAAACATCGCAGGCTTCCATAGGGCCAGAATACATGTAACCGTAACTATCGAGCAGCCAGGCAATGCCGCGATTATGCTGGTTAGTAGCAGCTTCGGATTTATAAACTTCTTCATTCAGGGAAAGGGGCCTGCCGGCAAAACCGCTCATATTCTCAAGGATACGGGCCCAGCGCTCACTCTCGCTTGACGCCTTAACCAAGCTTACGGTTGCCATTGCCCCCGCGTTAACGCAAGGGTTGAGCGGCTTGCCGCGGTGTAATTCTATAGCCATCACCGAGTTGAACGGTTCACCCGTAGGATCAGCTCCTATCTTTTTACGCAGGGCCAGAGAGCCGACGTCCTCCATTACCAGGGCCATATTAAACACCTTTGAAATCGACTCTATGGCAAAGGCGAAACGCGAATCTCCGGCCTCAATCACATTGCCGTCCACAGTCACTATCACAATGCCGAAAAGTTGCGGCGGGACCTTGGCGAGATAAGGTATGTAATCGGCGTTCTTGCCGTCTTTAATATTTACAAAGCGCTTATGCGCTTCCTCAACCGCCTTTTTTAATATTGATACGTCGGGGATGATTTTCATGTTTTAAAAGCCTCCTTGCGACTTAAAAATTAAAGCTGGTTTCTACCCCCAGGACTAAAGCATTCTTGATATCATGCCGGCCGTTGGGATTAAAGATATACTGGATATCCGGGGAAATATAACACCAGGGGCCAAGCTGGAAACGATGATTAAGTTCAAGTACGGTCTCGGCATCCTGGCCAGGCAGGTCATCGCTGAAATTTCCGTAGATCACGCAAAAAGCGGTGACATCGCGGTCGCGGTTAGGTGGCAAGCCCTGATATACCAGGCCGCCTGCCAGCTGGTATGTCTGGGCATTGATCGTTTCCTGCGGGGCAAGATATCCGGCCCACCAGGCAGTTAATCCTTTTGGCCGGTCTGCCGCAACCGTATTCTGCTGGTGATACGGGAATTTAACGCTCTCCGAATAAGGGGCCTGTGAACGCAGGTGGGCAGGGCCGGTGAACTCCGGCCAATCCCCGCGGTAAAGCATCTGGTCCATTATAAAATAAAATCCGTAATTGCCGCGCCTGCTCCTGGCCGGGTCAGACAAGTAGCTGAACTTGCTGCTCTCGTAGTAACCTCCTACAGTAGCGCTCCCGCCAAGGCCCTCTTCCCGTCCCTGATGATGCTTGAACGTCGCCTGGCCGACCGCCAAATAGCCCTTATCGAAATGAAGATTAAAATTGACCCCGTGCCTCTCCGGGTCCCTGACAGCGGGGTTGGCATCATAGATGCCTCCGGCAAGCTGCCATTGTTTGTTCGGCTCACAGGTGGCCCGCGCTCCCCATGCCGCCACCTGGAAATGAGGGAAAAAGACATTGCCCGACATGGAAACCAGGTTGCCGTTGATCGCGCTCACATAGTATTGCCACAAGGGTGAGGTGGCAAAAACATCCCCGGCGAAAAGACGGCCTGCCTCTAAAGTCAGTTTATCCCCCGGCAGCGTATAGGAAAGATCAAGCTCCCCGAAATAGTAATCGCCGGGAGAATATATTTCCTGCACCCCGAAGAAATTCCCGATCTTATTGGAGAGGTTATTCCCCGATGCCAGGTAATTGCTTACCGTCAGGGCCCACCCCTTTAAAGAATCCAGTTTCTCAAAATCCAAGGCGGCAGCAAGCTCCAGGAAGCCGGCATATGTAGAGCCCTGCCTCCTGCCTCCTGCGGGATTCCAGGCGATATCCATGGTAAAACTTGAGGAGAGGGTAATACCTTTCTCCACAAGCCTACCGCGCAAACCGCCCCAGTTCCCCGTAGCCGTATCCTGGCCCAGCCAGGAACCAAGCCATGAATTTTGCCCGGCGCATGCGCTTTCGGCTGCGGAGGCGTAAACCGGAAGAGCTGCCGATATGAGGATCAAGGCGCAAAAAAAGGCAGCTCTTTGTTTTTTAAAGAGTTGCCTTTTAATTTTTATTCGCGATCTATTTATCCCGGCCATTTATAGGCAATATTCTACCGCGCCAATGGCCTGTTTGCAACCTAAAATATTAAAAATTGGATTTTACCTTTTCAAATACCCCGCAGCCGTCCTCATTCAGGGCCTCGATGGTTAATCCCGAAACAGTCCTGTCCAGCTCAACATTAAACCTTACGAAACTGGGGGTTTCAGTAAGATCCAACTCCGTATAAACCGCCTGAAAATCATTTTTATCAAAATGGGTCAGCTTTAATTCTGATTTAAGCGGCCCGATCAGGATCGATAATCCCTTATCCTTCACCGTAATACTGATCTTTCCGTAGACGTCATTCTCATACTCGCCGGCATATTGCTCAAGCGGCATTGCGGCACAAGGAGCTTGAGGGACCTTAGGCATCTTTGCCAGCGCCTCATCCTTTGCTTTCTTCTCCGATTCCTTCAACTTGGCGATGTTATCCTTTAACTCCAAACCGAAATAATCATCAAAAAACCTGAAAGCCAGGTCCTCGGGAAACTCGGTAATGAGATTAGAGAGTATAACAATGCCTGCCTTTGCCTGCGGCACAAAAGCGATCATCGTCTTCATCCCGGTTGTCCCGCCATTATGCCAGATTACAGGATAAGGCTCTCTTTCCATATAGAGCCATCCCTGGCAATAAAAAGCCTGGTGGCTGCCGATTGCCTGGCCCAATATGGTCTTGGGAGTTTGCAGGAACCTGATATTCTCCTTGCTCACCAGCTGTTTTCCGCCAAATGAGCCCTCGTTTATCTGGAACTTAAGCCACTTTACCATATCCGTTATATTGGAATTGATCCCGCCTGCCGGGCCGTAAGTATAAACCCAATTCATATATTTCCAGTCCATCGGGATGGCTATAACTTTATCTTTTACCTTAACATGCAGAGAAGCAACATCTTTTGCGTTACGCAACGACGCAAGATCCATAGTAGAGCTCTCCATGCCAAGCGGCTTAAAGATCCGCTCTTTTACATTTTCCTCCCAGGTTTTTCCGCTTAATTTCTCCTCAAACGCTGCGACTGCCAAAAACATGTTATTTTGATAAGCGTATTTAGCGCGGAAGCTCGTTACCGGTTTAATGTAGCGGATCGCCTGGATTATCCGGTTGCGGTCAAACCCGCAGGAGGACAAAAAATCCGCGGAATAGCCGGGAAGCCCGCTATGCTGGGCCATCATATCCCATATCTGAAACTCCCGGGTGACCCAGGGATCATACATCACAAAATCGGGTAAATACTTGATCACAGGATCATCCCAGCTAAACTTGCCTTCATCCTGCAGCATCCCTGCCACGCAGGCGGTAAAGGCCTTAGAGGTTGAACCTATCTGGAAAATCGTGCCGGTTGTTACCGCGCTATTGCCTCCGGCGGACTTTACGCCAAAACCTTTCGCGTAGATGACCTCATCGTCCTGGACTATCCCTACGGCCATGCCGGGGATCTCCCATTCCTTCATTCCTTTTTTAGCGTATTGCTCCACATCGGAGATTATCTGCTTCCAGCGTTCAGCTGTGGGGGAGGTTTTCTTTTCCTCGGCGAAGGCTTGCGCGAAAATAAAAACGAGAATGAACGCAAGAGATAATTTCAGGTTCTTCATTACAACTCCTTTTTTATTTAAGAAATATCCTGGGTGCCGCGCAGCCGGAGTACCGCTAGATTAGTCTGCATTCGGCGGGCCCAGAAATTAAAGGCATCCTGCACGTCGCCCCAGCGAGTGGGCTTGCCGGCCAGTGATTTGGTGCCGGCGCGCCGGTCGATCACCGCGGCGATACGCTTTCCGCTAACACTATCCAGCAGCTCTCCCTCCACGCTTACAACTCCCACACCGCTATGCGTGCCGGTAGTGAGCCGTTTGGCGTAGCTGATCCCCAGCCCGATGGGTGTAACGGTAGAAAGTATATCCTTGACCGGGCTGTCTGCCCTGGCCTCGGTTATGGCGCAACGGATCCGCATCACATCGGGGCCTGGCTCATTGACAAGAGTATAATCTTTCGCAAGCGCGTCGCGCAGGGCAACATAAAGATAATCCACTAACAACTGCTGGTCTTCCCGGGATAGCTCGCTCAAGGCAGAGTTTCTTTCGGCAGTCCAGATCTGCACAGGATCAAGTATAACCTTCCGGTACTTACTTAAATCTACGCTGGTATCCCGGTAGGTAAACTCCGCCTGCCCGGGCTTCCCTGGATGCAATTTGGAATAATCGCCGAGAAAACCCGACATCCTGACATTCGGCACCTGCTCGGTCGTCGCGCAAGCCGAGATAACCAACGCCAGGGTAACTATGCTCACTGCGCGCGTGATCAGCTTACCGGATATTTTCATAACTTGCCTCCCTGTTTGCTAGCTCTGTAAATGTTTCTGGATTGCTGCGGCGATCTCCGAAGCAAGCTTCCTGATGTCTCCCTCGGCCGCGTGCTTGGCGATCACGAACTTGGCGGCTAATACATAGGGATTGCCGCAAATGGCCAGCCCCAAAACTCCTCCGGGGCCTTTCTGCGTGCTTGAAGACTGCAGATCCAATGTCTCCGTATTATTTTGGCTAAGAGGAAGCTCGCTGATCATGACCCTGATCTCCATTTTGGCCGCGCCTTCGTTAAATCCGACTGCCGCCTGCTTCAAAGGGTCGCCTTCATCCAGGTTCAAGAATTCTCCCTGCACTAATATGCCCTCGGAGGCAAGCTCATCAATGCCGGAAACCCTGCTGGATGGGATCCCCTTTTTATTAAGGTCATCAACCAAGAACCGGGATAATGACTGCACCAGGTTCTCCGCGTCTCTAAGCGAGCGATCCTGGTCTATTTGCTTAAAGATCCCCGGCCGCAAGCCCTCCAGGGGACCGTGCCTTACGTTATCCTCCTCGATCACCGCCTGCTTATCAAACAAAAAATCAGCGACATAAACCTTCTTTTGCTCCTGCGCCATTGCCTGCGCCACAAAAATACAAGCTAGCGTCAAAAACCAAACCCCCAGAACTACGCGGATCTTTTTCTTCGCCTTCATTTTAAACTCCATGGTTTGTTGATAATCCCCCCATTCCATTTCCTCATTCGCGCGAAGCATCTATAATGACCCGCCTCTTGCGGCCCCCCACCCCGCGCCCCGCCTAGCGCTATCTTTTCAGAAAACACCGCAATTTTTAGGGAGAGAAAAATGAATCGTCCCTTTTATTTTAGAGCTTTTTCGGTATCAGTTGGTAATAGAATCTCAAGCAACATCGAATAAAACTTCACAGATTCATCAAAAAATTCAATTAAGAACTCATCGGACTCGATGTTGTAGCAAATAAACACACCCGCCTTACCATCGATGCACACATGATATGGCGTACCCAGCTTAATCCCTTTTAGGCCAATTAAAAAAGATTCGAAGTTCTCTTTTTTTGCAGTAAATGAAAAGACTCCCACTGGATTGTGAGCAAACTGATGTCTTAATGTCCTGTAGCTTTGCATAAGAGAACGACAACTTTTGAATTCATTTGTCGTTTTTAATCCATTGAGACACCCGTTTAATCCATCCTCAATTTCCTGCCAATTCCTAATTTCTTTATCAATCCTCTTAAGATTCCTAAGCTGATAATGATGTAAAGCTTGACCTATCATTTCGTCAAGTATCGTGAAGCTCTCGATCAACGCACCTCTCGATATTTTTGCATGAGCTATAGATAAGCACTGCGATTGGTTCTTTTGCTTTTGGTTATTTTGATTATCCCCTTCAAGATACTTTAGTTTTTCATCTATTAAAGAATGAATATCTTTTGTTAATCTAAGCTGAAGCCCGAGTTTGTTTTTATACTCCCTCAAAAGTTCTTCCTTAAGATTTTTGCAAAAATTAGGCATTTCCTCATCAGCGAGGGGGATTGTGCGAACAGGGATAAATGCCCTTTTCCTTTTTGAATTACTCATGTCAATCTCTTAGACAGTTTCTGCTATGGGGACGTTCCCAGTTCCATACTGACCCCACCCCTCGCCCCGCCTAGCGCTATCTTTTCAAGGAACTGCCGCAATTTTTAGGGAACCCAGAGTTACTTCTGTTAAGAGCCATTTTTGGCCATAGATTTAAGAAAAACGGCCTTATAGTTTTCCTATTGTTCACAACCATTACAATTTATATTGTTGTACATGAAGCAATCCAAGGTTTGACAATTTAAAAATTTTATTATTTGTTGAGATGGATTTATAGAATAGTGACCATTTCTATCTACTTCATATTCCACAGCGTTTTCATCTATTAGGCATGTTATCTTATGCTCTCCGCTATCAAAATAAGATCTTAATGGTTCACAATGAGGATGGGAGTAACGATTTCGCTGAGCACAAGAAGTTACAGAGTTTAATATTTTAGTTTTTGAAATTACCTCAAAGCCCAATCCTTCCTTGCTTCCATGATGGGGTACTTTTAAAAAATCTATTGTCTCAGGGAAACTATCCCCGTATTCATTTTTCCATCCCCAAGAAGATAAATCCCCACCTAATATTATCCTATGTTTAGCCAGCTCAATATCTACCACTATTGAATGATGGTTAGGATCGACTCCATGCTTTTGGAATCTTACCGCTGGATAACGAAAAGAAACTTTAAAATCTTTACTAATTTTATATCTCAAGTCTTTATTCATAGTCAATATTTTCGTGCCATTTCTTGGCATATTTATTATTATTCGCTTTACGGTAGGTCCGGCATGACGATGCGCACTACATACCGGCCACCAGCATTCGGGTATTTTAAAATCTCTGGCAATTTCTTCCGCGTATTTTATATGATCTAAGTGCTTATGACTTATTATCAAAGCCTTTAGGGAACAATCATTAAAAAATTCAGCAATATACTTATTTACCCTTCTTTTATGAATCGCGCTATAATTTGCATCAATTATGATTCCTTCTCCAGAAGGAAATCTTACCAAGATCAAATCACCCTGTCCTACTCTTAATACAGCTACTTTAAGATTCCCTTTGCCATCAAATTCAAATGTTGGATTTTCAGGTAGTTTATCAAAACTATCCTCTATCTTTCCGATCTCTTCATCTTTGGCAAGCTTAGTTTCTGCAATTGGTTCAATTTCATTTAAACCGCAAGACAAAACATGATACCTTAATTCGCTAAGGTATCTCTTCTTCCTCAACTTAGGCACATTTATCCATTCTCCCGGCATCATAAATTTATTTATTTCAGATTGGTGTTCTTTAGGATTATCCAAATAGAAATAACCAGAGGAGAAATATGTCGCATTCTCAGATTGCAATCTAAATAGCAGTCCAGTCTCTTCTCCTTTATTTATGACCGGAGCAACTGCATCAATAAAACAGCTTTTCCTTTCTTTATTCTTAATCAATAATCCCAACATATATTCCTTTTATCATGTATTAAGACACACTAAATTTATCTAGGCGATTATTCTTCCATTGGAATATACTAAAATAATTATTTATATCTGCGCGGTCATGCCAAAGGACTTTATCTTTCAAGCGATCTCCAATAATAATAAGCAGCTCGCCTATTAATCCTTCTGCCAATCCACCTTCTATGATCGTATTTTCTAAGAATTCTCTAATCCCATCAACACTATCCCAATAGCAGATTAAAACCCTTAATTGAGACCGAATACACAATAATTTCCATAAACAATAGGCAATTTTTTCCTTTCCAGAACCTGCATTTTCATGCTCTACGATTACTGCAGGTAAAACCCAGGGATCAAAATCTATTTTATTGTTAACTTTTAGATATACTTGTTTTTGGTAATCCGAAGTATTAAAAAACATGGCATCTATGTTTAAATATTCTCCACTTTCTTGTTTTATTGCTGAGTCGTTACTTGTGATGCACACAACATGACAGTTTGTTTTCTCTTCCATTCCCTTTTTTATCACATTCTCCACCATAAATTTTGTCCACTTGCTGTCCTTCTCATTATAAACATCGAGATTCGATTCATCCTTACGTTCAAACAAAGATTCTAGAAAGGATTCTATCCATTGATTCCCCATCATTTTATCCCCCAAAACAAAAAACCTTCGAAAACAAGGAAACTTCTCTTTTTTTCAAAAATTAGAAGCGGATGCATCGCAAGCTACGGTCGCGCCCCCGCCGCGCCCCGCCTAGCACTATCTTTTCAAAAAACTGCGGCAATTTTTAGGGTACAGACGATCCTTATCCTGGCTGAGTATTTAGCTCTTTAATTGTTTTTACTGCTTCATCAAAATGTTCAAAAAAACGATATAAAACAGTGGAAGAAATCCCAGTAATGACTTCTAAAATTCTTCCTAACATCTTAAATATCATACTAAATATTTCGGCGAGCATTTTAAGAACCCGTAGAAATTCCTTTATCAACGCTATAATTACTTCTCGCGTTTCTTTGCATAGAATTAAAAACGAGATCACGCAACCAATAAAGGTTTTAGCCAATGGCGGTAATTCTTTTAATCCATTAATTAATACCTTTGTGGCCCCTGAAAATGAATTTACTATCTTCTTAAATAATTCACCTAAGAATTTGAATAAAGAAGCACAAATAAGATAAAAATTTCTAGATAAATATTCTGCGCTCTTGGCGATTACGAACAAAGAAATAGTCCCTTTCTCAAATATCGTAACGATCTTAGCGACTTTTCTTTTATCCTTCCAAATGTTAAGTTCAGAAATAGATATAATATCTTTATCTCTTGTTATAATTCCGTGAGATGGACTTGAAAAATATAAAGCAAGATATGGGACATCTTTGAGATCTCTGCCAGCAATCTTTTTACAAGCTCTACAGAATGATTGCTTGTCTATATCATCCACAAAATTTAGCTTTTTCATAGCGATAGCTGCAATTCGCTGCACTTCATCTTCGCTGATTTTGAAGAGTTCGGCCATATGTAAAGTTTTATTCTTAACTTCTTGTTCAAGATAGCGCGGAGCTACAAATTTTAAGAAGGGCGTATCTGTAAGCTTCAAAAGAAAGAAATTGCCTACTTTAGCATAAGATGAGATCTCATCCATCAGAATATTCATATCAATAATAAACTTCAACTCTATTTTTCCACTAACAATATTCTGGGAGTTCTTTTCAACATAATTCTTAATGTCAGCTAATAGTTCTCCATTGCCTTTAAAATAGCTCACAATCTGTTCAAGGACTTTGTCTATCTCTTTACTAATTTCTTCAAGATTTCTATTCATCGCTTTAATCAACTCTCATCTTAAAACTACCGCAATTTTTAAGGGGAGTTAGAAACAGAATTATTACCTTTATTAAAAGTATCGTATGTAATCTTCCAGCGTTTCCCCGTTCGCTCAAAAAGTTCTTTTGTTTGTTCTAAATGAACCCGTACAGCTTTAGGCAGTTGTAATATCCTTTCATCAATAATCTCATAAGGATCTCTATTTAATCTCTCCATTAGCTCTGAAATTGGAGGGCCAAATATTTCGCTAGGATTTAAATGGCACATCCAAAGATATTCATAAGCATTCCATTCGCTAGTCAAAATTATCTTTCTTCTAAAATCATACTGATCTATATCATCTAATATTATATTATTCTTGTATAAATCTTCCGTTAACCATTCTTCAGGCAAGATTTGTTTCGCCAGATCTTTTTCAATCAGTAATCTCATTCCGTTAACGCTATTTTCTAAGCTATTAGCCCTAAATAAAGCATCGGTACTCGGCAGCATTTTGGGTAAATTATCCAGTTGAATTCTAGGATCAAAGTCAAGCGTCCCACTCACTATTGCGCCTCGGATAAAAATATTTCTTTCAAAAAGCTCTTCATATAAATCCCCTAATTTAATTAAAATAGTTTTTAGTTTTTTGCTTGTAATAAACAAGGAGTCGCTAAACAGAAAACCTCTCATCTCATTGGCCAAAACCATATCTTTAAAATTGTTAAAAACATTATTATAGAAAATATCTAGTTTTTGTTTTGCTAGTGTCGTCTCAATTTGATATAAATTTGAAATTCCCAACAAATCTCCGTAAAAAGTAAATTCTTTATTGTCTAAATCTATATTTCTCATAATTACCTCACATTTTCTATTTATAAATTCCTAATTAGCTCTAATATGACTCCCCACTCCGCGTCCCGCCTAGCGCTATCTTTTCAAGAAATTACCGCAATGTTTAGGAATCGAAGAATAACAAAGAAATCTAATCCGTCTGTATTCCTAAACTTGTAGATTTAATTTCTCCTGTATTAGGTTTATTTATTTTTTAAATATGCCTGCTTAACGAGAGAAACAATATATTCTAGATTTTTGTCATCAGAAATACTTATTTCGTAATCTCCGTTTCCCCAATGTCCAACATTAGAAATATCTCTTGCCAATTTTCTGGGATCGTCTATTGAATTTTTCTTAAGATTCAACCATATTTTAATTTTTGATTTTTGTAATAGAACATCGGTGAAATTAGTTTTAGCTACAAATCCTATGTACCATTTTCTTGGTCTGATCGTTATCCCATCCGCTATATTCAATACCATATCCTTATATTTATTATACAATTCTAAAATGCTTTCTGGTATACCGCTTGTATGATCCTCTTCTGTATACTTCTTAACCTCTCTGCTTACATTTTCTACAATTGTGTCTCCCTTAGAAACCGTTTTTATTGACTCGCTGCTTGCAGGAGAAATAAGTTGATTTAAGGAAACTGAACCATCTTCATATTTTTTAATTTCCCATAATTCTATTGGTAAATCCCTGAAGTTAATTGCTAATTTCTGATAAGTAGTAAATGATTGAGAAATAAAGATTATTCGTGACTGCGACCAATCAATGCTATCCTTATTTAATTGTGTCTTTGTCCGTTCATTAAACTCCAAAATAAAATCTGCTTTATTATTTAGCATTAAAGACAAATATGCGAATCCTTGATCGATTACGCTGAATCGCTTATCTTGTTTATATTCAATAATAACGAAGGAGTTCGATTGTTTATCAAAAGCAAGCGTATCAATGCGAAGGCCGTGCAACTCGAATTCTGATCGAATATACTGTAAATCAAATAATAACTTTAGATTTTTCTCTATAATTCCCTGGATTTCCCTTTCAAGTTTAAACGAACCTTCTCCAATATTCTTCATCTTCCCATTTTCAAATATATAGTGTGCCATGATACCCCCCCAATAAATACTAAACAACTAAAAACTTTCTTTAATACCCCACTTATATTCCGGCATTTTAGTTTGTTTGTTTTTTTCGGAGATCAAGATAAAGTGATTGCTAAGAATTGTATCGAAGTTGTTAAGATATTCGGCGCACTTTCCCATCATATTATTATTTACTAGAATAGGAATTAAATTTTCATATATTTCTGATATTGTAGCTCCATTCTTTCTATCAATAACCTCTCTAATCAATTTAATCAAGTAACTTTCCAAATCTTTGTAGCTAAATAAAGATAATTCTAATTGTTTTTGCGGTTTCACTTTTTTTGTTTTCTTGAACGTATAGAAAAAATCTCCCTTGATAGCGCTTTCCCTATTTAGGCCTTGCGTACCAGATGTAACTGCGCTGTGGTGATGGTTTATGTGGTTTAAAATAAATCCATTGCCACAAATTGACTCTAAAATTACTTTCCAAATCTTGAAATCCCTATTATTGAATGTCACTGTCATGAATTTATTTGGCTTTAACACCCTGCAACATTCTTTCATTACAGAACTCATTCTTATTTTATAATCCTCTATATTTTTTCCCCTATAATTATCACAGATTATTTCATTAGAATAATCGCTACAAAATCCTAACCATGAATTAAAAAGCATGCTGCAACCGAAATATGGAATATTTTCTCCATAGGGAGGATCGGTAAAAATATAATCTACTGAATTGTCTTTTAATATGCCTTGGATATTTTCACTAGAGATATTCAACAATTTAACTTTTTTATCAGATGATTTTAAATTTAATTCTCTTTTCCCTTCTAATATAGTATTTAATCTTTGGCGAAATGCTAAAAAAACATTCTTTTCAGTATGAATTCTAGGAATATACATTTTGCTGATAACCCATCCTGATCTACCGGTACCCTTAATAGCATTTCCTGGAATCATAGAAGAAACATTCGGCAACAAGGAAGAAAATGACAAATTGAGTAAATCCCGACAGCTCAATTCTTTCACTTGATCAATTTTAGATTTCAATATCCCGAGAGCGATCACATTCCTGGTAGAAAAAAGATCCGTTATTTTTGACGCTCCACTCCTTTTAACATATCTAATTATATTTTCATTTGGAATATTTCTTATATTATATTTATTGCATAGATTTTGAAAATTAGTTTCCAAGAATTTAATATTCTTTTTATCATTAATATCTGGATCTTTCAAGAAAATACCGCATTTTTCGCATAACCCTCTAATCCTTTTAGGAACCTCTCCCTCCCATATCGTATTAGCTATTAATGCATTTCCTTTGCATCTTGCGCATTTAGTGACATAAATTTGTTTTTCTATGTCTTGCGAAGAATCAACTATCGAATTAAAATGCTCTTTGAAATTATCCAGATTTATATTTTCAAGCGTTACTCTCGTTATGAAATATGAAAGGGGATTTAAATCAATTCCTATTGCCTTTCTATGTAGCTTTAAAGACTCGATAATAGTTACACCACTTCCCATAAAGGGATCAAAAACAGTTTCTCTTTTTTTTGAATATTTATTGATATAAGCTTTAATTATATTATGCGGCTTTCGCCCCCAATACTTGTGGAGTAGGTAATGCTTCGGGTGGGATTCTGCAATAAGTGGATAATTCATAAAGCATAGAGATTTCTTATGGAGAGTAGTCTATATTAATCTTATGCTGCTTACCGCTAAGTTCCGCTACTATTTCTTTCGGTGCTCTGTTTATCAATTTAGCATTATCGTAATGAAACTGTCTGTGGTGATTTGCGCATAAAACTACTATATTTTCAGGAACATCTTTTCCGTTATCTGCGAGACTTTGAAGATGATGGGCTTCAACATAATTTCCTTTTTTACCACCTTTTCCTTTGGGGAATGAAAAACCGCAACCTTTAATTTGACAACATTGAAAATAATCAGCCAACAATCTCCCAATTGTTCTCTCAATTTTAGTGGCATCTTTTTCATTTATATTTGATTGTTTCCTATACTTTTTTCTCAGGGAATTCGGCAAAATAATACTTCTTCTCTGTAAAATCTTTTTGATTCTATCTTTAAGCTGGCTTGCGGTTAATTTCGATCTCGCTTTCTCAATCTTTTTCTCGATCTTTGTTTCATCCTCATCCGTAATCTTTGACTTTTCTTCTATGGCTATAACATCATTAACTACTTGGTCTATATCTTGCTCTGATTCACAAAATTCAAATATAGTTTCATCACTATAAAGCATTCTAAAATATCGTGACTTATTTATATGATAATATGGAACTTTGTTCTTCAATTCAAGCATTTCATATGCTGTTGTCTTATTTTTAGCATTTTGAATTTGTGTATTTTCGATAGAGATGGCATCTCTTGTTATCTTTAAAATATTGGATATCTCCAAAAGAAATAAAACACGATCATAAGAAGTATTCGAGAAAATTCTTTCCAAATCTGGCCGTAAATGCACAGAATTAGTTCTATAAGCCAGAATAAATTCAGTAGCCATCTTATAATCATAATATTTTTTAGTAATTAATACGAAGTACCTAAATTCATCTAACGTTATTGAGCAGTGACCGCTCTTCTTCCCTATCTCTATAAGAATTTTTAGTAAAACAAAAAATGGGAAAATATTATAAGTCGCATCTCCCGGCCTGAAGAAATCATCGACACAATAATGCCATTTTTCTACCTGTTGCTGTAAAATACCAGCTCGCATATCTTGATTTTTATAAAATCTTACAGCCGGTGGAGTAATCTTCTTATTTTCGGTAATCATCCCTAGATAACGCATATATATCGTTCCGCGCCAATGAATTCCTGTTGCAGCTTGAATGCGGGAATCTGACGCTCTAGGATTCTCGTCAACAAATTTAAAATAATTCACCCATTGCGGTATATAGTCTTTTATTTTTCTCTGATGGATAACTTTCCACCCAATCTTCCCCTGCTGAGAACTCTTTACTAATCTTTGCACCCTAAGGGATTCTCTTTGCCAAAAATTAAATAACTCATTCCAGTCTTCTTGAGTAATAGGCATGTCGGGCTCCTTTTAATTCTTTTTTGCTACAATAAAAACGTCCTTTTTGATTGTATTGGAATGCGCATTTCTTTTTCTTGTAAGACGATAGGCATAATATTTTCGCTCTAATGTCAATTTTATTTCAAAACCAACATTCTTACACATACCCTTAAATACTTCATCAGTATAAAATTTTGTTCTATTGATAGTAGAATTTCCTACAACATATACTAGATAGGAATCGGGTTTCAAAACGCGATATATTTCTTTGGTTATTTTATGCATATCAGAAAAATATTTATATAGACATACGCCATATCTTTTATTTTGGTTATGGACGTCTTCGATAGCTTTTCTTGCGAACTCAAACCCAGCGTAATCCCCATTATTATTAATAAAACAATCTGAAACCCTATCGGTACCTACGTATTTCTTACGGTGTTCTTTTAGTTCCTCGTTATTCATAAATAAAATTAAGGTATTAAGTTGATTAATTCTTGCGTAATCCATAGCGTAAGCATACGGAGGTGAAGTAAAAACAAAATCTACGCTGTTACCTTTGAGACCGGTTTGTCTTGCATCTCCATGAATTACCTTACAAGAGTGATTCCCATTTAATCTTCTAGAAAAATCTTCTACATAAATGAGATTTCTATCTAATGATTTCTTGAATTCCAATATTACATTCTTTCTCTCTCTTACTAAAACACTTTGGTCCCTCTGAGGAAATATATCCCTTGGATCAGCATTAGAAATATCTCTTATAATAGAGGACAGGGATAATTTAAAGAAGTTTCGACAGTTTTCATTTAATTTTGAATTATTCAATAATTCTTTTATGAAAATTATTTCCCTTAAAACATCTTTTCTAAACCATAGCGAAGCATTGGGAAATTCATGTTCAGATGGCAATGGTATTCTTTTATGAATATTATATTTGAGACCGCTTTCAATTCTTGAAATTAACTTGGTGGCATATTTTCTTGTTATATTTATATTTAATGGTGTCGTTGCAACTTGCGCAATCAAATGGCCAGTCGGATCTATCTCTATACCAATGCATTTTTTATCGGCTAAACAAGATTCCACTAAGGTAGTTCCTGATCCACACATAGGATCTAAGATTAATTCATTCTTGTTGCCAGATAAAAAGTGTTTTATAAATATTCTCGGGAAATGTGGTAAGAATTTTGCTGGGTAACGATGTAAATAATGCGTGGCGTATTTAGATTCACTATGGGGAATCATTCTCTGCAAAGACTTAAAATCACTCTCTAGCTGTGTAATCATTTTTGTAATTTTAGAAAGCTTGCTTGTTTATTTAAACAAAAACCTTCGCTTGAAAAGGCGAAGGTTTTTGTTATTTTAAAGTGGCAGTTCCCCCTTCGAAACGATACCACTGTCTAATTTTCTCGAATCGTGAATTCACTTTACCCCCATAAACCATATTTGTCAAGTAGTTTTGGTTTAATTTGGGGT
>JAQUME010000003.1 GCA_028718245.1 Candidatus Omnitrophota bacterium | reverse complement strand
ACCCCGTTAAACTGCAAAAGATGGTTGTCAAAATTTATAGCTTTATTCCCAAAATTATAAGCTAATGTCTGCGCGTCTACTTTATAGGTATCGGCTTCTCCACTGCTTCCTTTTCTAACCCCTGAGATTTCCAGCCCTCGGGTTAATAAAGCCAGGCCCAGCGGAGATTTGGGACCCACATTGCCAATCTTTCCGTCTGTGATAATGGGACCCCAACCCACAATGCTATTTTCTTTACCATATATATAATTCCATCCTTGGCGAAAACCGCCGCCGCGTATCTTGGCTTCTAAAGTTAAAGAGTTCGGATTTTGCTCAAGATCAGGCACAATTCTGCTTTTTCCGGTAATAAACCCTTTCTCCGCGTCGGGAACAAAGGTTGTCTTATTCACAAGCTTCTGATAGCCCTGATAGCGGAAACTTTCCTCTTGAGGTATCATCCCGTAAGCCACGGCATCTTGAGTAAACTTAACCGCAAGCGGGCCGCTCATTTCTCCCTGGTAAATATATTTAATGAGGTCGGCTTGGGGATTACCTTTAGGGGCGGGACTTTGGGAGTAAACGCCATCTGTTGAGGTCCCATTCGACCAGTGCCCGGATTCATAAAAAGGCACTGTTACTGTTTTGCCGTCCGGAGATGTTTGCTGCGCATAAAATATGGTTGAATCTCCTCTTACATCAACTATGCTTGATTCTTTTTGGAATGTGATCAAACCCTTGGCGTCGTTAATCTCAATGTTGCTGACAAATCTGTCTCCGGCCATTAACCTTATAGTTGAACCAGGCGCCCAAAAATAGGCTGTTGGCAGCGATAATGATGTGCCCTGCCAATCTATATTAAAAGCTAACCGGTCTCCGGTATAGGTAACCCCTCCTGCTTGATTCGGACGTTGAAACGCATCGCTGGGGCCTGCCTTAACCTCACTCCCGCTTCCGCCGCCATATGACTCAAATGTCGAATGAGGCATCCAGTAATTGCCTTTGCCTACCAGATATTTATTCTGGAACAAATACAGATGATCAACGGCATAATTTACGAAATCCACTCTTCCTTTCTCGGGCATTAAACGGACAATCCCTTCAAGAAAACTATCTGAAGATATCTTATTCCCCTCCCTTTCTAAGCTTATATATTCTTTACGGCTAAAGGGCGTAAGGGTAGGTTTCCCGTTGTTTACCAGTTCAGAGGTCCTTGAATCAAGGCCTGTTTCATTTCGTATTCCATGCTTCAACCAGTTTGTATTCTCTCTCTCGAAGTATGTCTTATGCTTGCCTTCTACCACGCTTATCCCGGTAAAAATTTTATTATTACCAATGTCTTCTCCATTGAAGGTGCGCTCTTCCCTGTAACGCGTTCCGGCGCTGGCAAAGGTCCCATATTCAGGATCTATATATACATTGTACGGCTGGCTGCCGGAATAAGTTAAAGAACGCTGGCCGATAAAATTCTCTTCCAGTCCTCCTGAAATTTCTTTCCCGGCATAAATAAATGGCTTATCCCTGTATACCTGGAACTCTCCGCTGTCAACTTTAAAATGCGAACCGGGTGTGCCTGCTAAAGGAATAAGGTCGTTGCCGAATCCGGCGCCAAAACCAAGTTTACCGCTGCCGGTATAAGCAAAGCCCAAAACCCTGCCGTCTTTATCATATCCGCTTACACGGTATTGCGAGGCGTTTGGTATATTCATAGATGTATGGTACTGTTCATCTACCCGGCTCGCTAACAGCGAAGGAGTCACTAAATCCGCTAATTGTAACCTGCTGCCTTCGAAGGATAACATTTGTGCGCCCAGTGCTGTCATAATGGATTCTTTCATAAACTGATCAAAGTTAGGCTCCTGGCGCTGGGTAGGCGGAACTTCATTTCGGCTGAAAAAGTCGATCGGGGCACCTTTGGTATCAATGCTTATTTTAAATAGGCCTGAATTTGCATCATAAACATTTTTATTAATGACATCCGCTATTTGTAAGCCGTTTTTGAAGAAAAAGGCCTGTTCGCTTACCTTAAGATAGTTGTTTATATCGGGATTTGCTCCGGCAGGGACAAACCTGGGGTTTTCATCCCCCAATTTCATGTTTGTATAAGTGCTTCCTGCCAGATGCACAGCAGGAATAAAAACAGGGCTGGCGCCTTCTCTTCTTTCAATTAAAAATCCCGGCTGATTATATTGATATTCTACGCTCTTGATTTGGCTTAAATTGGGCTGGCCTTTCTTCTCGCCATCCTCATAAAATGTTAATCTGCCCTCAACTCCTACCAATTCCCCGCCGACATAAAAAGGAACCTTTCCTTCAAAATCATATCCCTTAAAACTCATCACATTCGGCTGCGCTGCTCCCAGATTTAGGTTGATCACCTTGTCCTGGCCATAAAGCAAAGGATTGCCTATATACCGCGGCAGGCTGGCATTTACAGGTATGCCGTTGGAGGAAGAATAATTATCTACTAACCGGGACTCAGTGGCTTTTACGGTTACATTTCCTTCGCGTTTTGGCGCCTCGCCGCCGCCGGTATTAAGCGGGAAAGAAAACCAGTTAAGCCCATCCGCAGGATTAACCCTGAATTGTCCGCTGCTGTAGCTGACCGGCATGCCGGACTGGGATAGATCTATTTTACGTCCATCATGAGTGGTAACGATCACGGTAGAATCGGCAGAGCTGACTCCCTCAAGGCTCACGCCGCTTCTTATGTCAACGCTGTCACCGTATATGCTTCCATCCCTGCTTACCCACGGGTAGAAACCGGCTGCCAAACTCATTGTGGCTGACATTTTAAAATTCTGGCTGATACCTTGCTCTAATCTTCCCGCATTCTCTCTTTCAAAAGCCGCGGCAGCGATACTGGCTATGGTTTTATCGCCTTTTATAAGATCTTGTAATTCCTCTTTTTGGAATACGATGCCTCTTGATTTATCTGCCTGGAGCTTTTCTAAAGAAGCTAACGGGTCTTGGCCGTTAGCGCTTGCCTTAGCTGCTTCTTTTTGAAATATCCCTAATTGTGTTTGAATCGCCCCTGTTAATCTCTCGGCCAAAGCAGTCCTGTCTAATGTCTTTGCTCCGGAATATGTCCCCTTGATTCTATACCCCTCTAGATATTGATCTGTAGTGAATTCGGCTGCGCCGCCCGCGGGTAAAACAGAAACCTTATCATCTTTGCCCGGATATTCCTGAAAATAAACAAGTCCGGTTTCTATGCCTGGGTGCGGCTGCCAGGTTTCTCCAAATATAGCGGTTTGTTCAGTTATCCAGTTCTGCGCCCCTGCTTCTTGCCAGGTAGAGCGTAATGAGCTTCTTGCCCAATCCAATTCAAATTCTGCAACAAGAGGAGCCCCTGTCGGGTCTTGTCCTATGGAACTGAATCTCAAGCCATCCGGGATATTTGTCACCTTTAAATTTGACTCTACAGGGCCTTCTTTTTCCGTCAAAGCAGGAGAATTTGGATTGCGTTCTACTGGCTTAAACCCAACAGCATCTATATAACCGTTGGTTCCGCTGATCATCAAGGCATTGCCGTTGTAATACAGTTTATCCAGGGCTTGAGTCCCGGTTGTAATCTTAATATTGCTTTTTTCGCGGACCAGAGGATCTATAAGTTGACGCCCTATCACCACCCCTGTTTCGTCATATATTAACTTATCAGCGCTTAACTGAATTTTTTTGGGATCCGCGGCACTAACAAATGAAACAACTTTTCCATTTAAGATGCCGTTGATTTGCGCGCTGCTTGTAGAATTCGAGCCGCCATCTGTAATTCCCAGAGTCACTATTTTATTGTTTACCTCGTAGTTTCTTATAATGGGCAGAGATTTACCGGATTCGTTAATAATAAAACCAGTATTATCGACATGGCTAATACCTCCTCCCCGGATCTGGTTTTGGGAAAGATTCTGCCAATCACTATTGCCTATCCTCACTTTCTCATCTGGATTAATACTGGAAAAACGGGTGCCTTGGCCTATTTCCGGCTCAAATTCTGTACTGCCATATTTCAATAAAGACCCCCATTCCAGGCCTGTAGCAGTAAAATATATTCCTTTTTCTCCTCTCGCGTTTGCAACCTTGATATGCGCGTTTGCAAAAACAGGGTTTAATATCCGTTCTGATTGTTTACCGGAATCTTTAGGGCCATCCCTTTCCGGCTTCTCTGTAAAGAATGAACGGGCCGCTACCTGGCCGTTATCTAAAAAGTTTATTAATTCCCCGTAGGAAGAAAAACTCTTTACCGTTCCATCACTTCCAATCAAGTCATGCGAACCGTCTGTAAACTTTGCTGAGCTTCTGCCCAGCCCATAGTCAGCTACTAACTCTTGAACGGGTGAAACATTTTTATGGAGAATTTCTTTATATCCTCCGAGAAAAGACGCTGATTCTCTAAAGCTAATTGTTTCTCCCTGCGCCACACCGTCAAATCTAAGTGATGCCGGCTGATTGGCTCCTGCGCCAATAACTAAATTTCCGTCTCCTCTGTTGATTTTCATCCATTGGGCGTTATCAAGCACGCGCTCTTTCAGCCCCCTATCTGTTTGCACCATGTAAAGAGTAGGAGAGCCTGTGATATTTTCCACATAGTCCCCTAAAGTAGCGTGCGGCCGGGTGCCCATAAAATTAAAAGATCCACCTCTCGACGGATCAATGCCTATCGCATCCAGACCCTGGCCCCTAAAACTCTGGGCATCAAAACTATAGACCCCATCAAATAACTCTTTAGAAGATTTTGCGGGTCCGCCTCCACCTGAAACAAAGAATGCCTTTGCCGGAGTTAAGAAGACATTATTTAAGCTTGTCCCATTAGGACCGGCTATTTCTAAAAGTTTCCCATTGTTGTCTCTGCTCCACGCCGAATTTATCGCGGCAGTCATTTGCGGAGCGCCGTTTACTACCTGCAACAGCGCGTCAGGTTTTGTGCCGGCAAAAGATACATATCCGTTATTCCAATCAATTGTTGTGGTAAACTGGCCATACATCGACTGCCCTATGGCCTCTCCCATGGGGGCAATACCGCTTAAAGTGCTATTTGGAGAATCAAACAAACCCCTTCCGATAGTTTCTGCTAAAATATGGCCGCTTGCGGGATTGAAATATTCTCTTCCGCTGACTCCATTAGGATTATTAACGGCAAAACTTAACGCGTCAAATTTATCACTTGAGGAAACAACGGTATAATGGGGATTTGGCGCGCCGGATGTGTGTAAATAAACCTGCCCTTCACGGCCTGAAATACCTACGGAGAAATCAACATCATCAAGCCGGCTTGAAACATTCGGACCATATACGGTAGATAATATTTTTTGCGCAGCTTCATCGCCTATTGACGGATTAAATGGTCCGGAAACATCCTGATAGAACCCTCCCGAAAAAAGCCCCCACAATGTCCTTCTACCCATAGGATTAAACTCACCGATGTTGCCCCCTCCATCCAATTGGGCTACATATATGTCCTTATTAACCACTTTCCATGCCCACTTATTGCTTCCGTCTTCAATAATATTTCCCATATTCCCGGCCTGCGGGATCGTCAAGTTGTCGGTCACGGCGCTTACACTGACTGTGTGTAGGTCATCATTATAATTCTCCATCTTGGTGATCCCATTATCCTGATAAAGCACTAAAGATCCCGTAGGAGTGGAAAGGCCGATGGTCTCCCCGTTTTTAACCCTTGCGATCGTGGGGCCGTTGGGATCAAACGCTATATTTGAGTTAACGGTATTGTTCATAAGCGGATTTTGAAAATTTGACGCGGCAAAAGTATTCCCGCCTGCTGCCCCGATATCATGCATACTAAAATTATTGTTGTTATCCCAGGTTCCTTGTGCCAGCGGGATCGTTAAATTGTCGGTCACCTGGCTTACGTTGACTGTACGCAGGTCATCATTGTAAACCTCCATCTTAACCATACCTGAGTCATTATAGAAGACGGTAGAGCCTACTGGGGTGGGAATCGAAATCGTCCCTCCGTTTTGGGCTATTGCTATCGCGTCGTTGTAATTTACATTGTAATTGGAGTAATTTGAAATAGAGGGAGGATTGAAGTTAGAGTTATAACCATAGGTATCCGGTATGTTGTAATTCGTGAAAGCTGCACTGTTATAATAAGGATCCTGCGCGATTGCTGCTTCATAAGAACCGTCATCAAAACCATAGTCATAATTACCCCAATCGCCATTCCATTCAGGCGTATCTTCCTGATAGCCATATTCATTAGCGCCCTTTATTCCTTGCGCTTCTTTATCAGAGAGCAGTTGCGCCTGCTCCGGGACCGAGGAAACCAGCGCGTATCCGCTGAATTTATCTAAGAATTTATCCTTGGGCAGAAACTCCTCTTTGTGCTCATCCGCGTAATAAACCCTGTCATCGGTTATGCGGGTTACCAGGATGTAGTGTTCGGCTTTGAAATGAGCGATGAAGGGTAACGCGGGGACAGCACCTTTCGGTGTCAGGCCCTGCTTTAAATCAAATTTTACCGGGTAAAGCTTGGCGCCGAAGAATTCAGAGGCGCGGGATAAGGCATAAAGGGAGCTTTTGATGATCTTCGGGTTGCCTTCCGGCTTAAGGACCCCGCTTAAAATGTCGGTGGTCAAGGCCATAACCGCGATATCCTGCTCCTGCGCGGCAACGCCTTTATAAGCTAAGAAATCATAAAGCGCCTTTGCGCCGCAGGGCCTTCCCGCCAGCCAATTGTAGATCTCTTCTATCCTTTGCTTGGAGATGTTTAGCGGCTTTTCTAAATTGATGGTTAAAGTGGGGGAGATCTTTATTGCGGTTACGGGTTTGCCTGAAATGTCTTTGAGGATGTTCCTGACTGCTACTGCTATGTCTAACTGGCGCGGGTCTTTTATTAAGTTCGGGGAGTATGAGGTGAGTGTTCCGGGTTTGCTCCAAAGCACGCGCCAATCATATTCTACGGCTTGAGCTGCCTGCTCCGGAAGAAAGACCGCAACTACTATGAAAGCTACGATTCTGATCCAGGCCTTGAAGCTGGATTGAAAACGTGTTTTCTCCTGCGGGCCTGGTTTTGATTCTGCCTGGTTTTTTGGTTCAGGGTTTTTATGCATTGTCATTACCTAATGTATAAAAGGCGAAAAACAGTTTTCCCCTTACCCCAGCAGCTGCTTTGATGATCTTTGTTCTGTTGTTTAAGGACATGTGGTTTTAATTTAATAAAACGTTTCTAAAACTACTTAATAAGATATTAAATAAAAACCGAGTTGTCAAATATCCTGCTTCCTTCCGATATTCGGCAGCCCGGCTGTCCTTATCTTGTTACTTTGAGTTGATCTTCGGATCCGTGGCTTTGTGCCCCCCGATTACTCGGGGTTTACCCTTTCGCTACTTATCTGTATTACGCTCAAAGTATAACACATAATTTTTGTGCTTGTCAAGGAAATTTCCGTCTGAAAAGGTAGCGTTTTCTTATTATAATATTTATTATATAATAGGCCTGAATAGGCCTTGAATTGAAGCAAAAAACAGCTTAAAAGAGGGACTTCAAAAAGCCCTCTTCTCTTGGGTACACTTTCCCGATTGGATCCGGACCCGGTCCTGCTTTGGATTGGGAAACGTCCCTAAAATTAAAGGGAGCTGGCTGAATGGAGGATTCATTGATTCGGGACGATTTTAGCCAACTCCCTTGCTGTTTTGTGTCAGATTGGACACTTTGTAAACAACAAAATACAGATTGGACATTATCTAGTGCTTATATCTTCAATTCTTTTCTCAAGAGAAAATCCTGGTGGATTTGACTGGCTATAATTTGACACTGAAGGAATCTTGGAACTTGGATTTAAAGTTTCTTTTAATAGCGGTGATGGTAATTCTGTGTTTTTAATACGAACCCGCGACCTCTCCCCAAACACAGAGGGCACAATCTTACTATCCACTAAATAGCCTGTGGGGACATTTATCATATAATAAGCCCCTGAAAAGGCATTTTTGATGATATAAGCATCCTGTTTATCCATGCTTCTGGTAATGGACTGGACCCCCATGCTAAGCCCGGCTGAGGGGATACTTCTTAATGTGACGCGCATGGCTTCCTGGCCTGCCTTAGCAAGATTAAAATCTCCCATGTTCCCAAAACTGAATTCTCCTGTAGGACCCGTGAGGCCCCCTACCAGGCCGCCTGTAACAAGGCTTCCGGTTAAATTCGCTACATTACCTATTATGGGATCAATACGACCTTTTTTATCCGCCGCGCTCATAAGTATGGCGCCTTCAACACTTCCCTCAACAAGGCCTATGCCCACACCTTTAAGCCAGTTTAACGAGCCGTTGAAACTCTGGGAAACACCTACACCGCTGCCAAGCGAGCTGCCAAAATGTCCTGGAGCTAACCCTCCTCCTACAACCCCTCCTGCTACCGAGCTTAGAAAAATGGTAGAACCCGGGTCCCACCCATAATAGTTACCCATCATTCCTATCGCGTTCTGCACCTGGCCTACCGCCGTGCTGTTTACAAAATTGCTTGCCCAGGTATCAGCTCCTTTTAAGCTGGAGAGAGACTCCATAAAACTACCGCCTGGTGTCCAACCCAAAGAACCTCCTACCCCTGAAATAATAGCACTGCCTAAAGTAGAAGAGACCACGCCTGCCGCGGTACCTAACGCCCATTTGCCGAAATCAAATTCCGCGATTTCCCCTCCGCCATCTCTGCTTCTATAAGCCAGTGATTCTTTAGGAAAGGTAAAAGAAACCGCGAAGAAAAATATCAAGGAAGCTGAAATAAGCCTGAATGTCAATCCTCTTGGTTTACTTAACATCTTTCTTCTCCTTAGAAGCAACTGGGATAATTCTTCTTAAAGTTTTCTATTTGCTCCTCTTTTGGCTTAATCTCATTCTTGGCTTTTTCAATATCTTCTTCAAATGATTTAACCTGGTCTTCTAAGCTGGGGATCTGTGTTTCTACCAGGTCATTAGCTGCGCTGTCGGCATCATCCGCTGCTTTGTACAAAGAGGCTGCTTTCGCATGCAGGGCTCTTGCTTCATCCTCCAATACCGCTGCCTGGGCGTTCAATAAAGCAGCTTCGTTGCGCAAACTGGCTATCTCAGCCTCTAACGCTGCTACGGCATTAAGCACGCAGCAACAATTGTCCCCCTCTTCACAGCTTGTGCCGCACCCAAAGGTAAAACACAACGGGAAATCCTTTTTGTAGTTATCAACCTCTTTCTGCTTACCATCCGCCTGGGCGTTCTTAGCTTTTGCCTCGTTCCTTTTAGCCAAAGCCTGGGCGTCCTTTGCGTCGGCCTGGGCCTCATAACCGTCTGCAAGTATCCTTAGCTGCCGTGCCTGTTCTCTTAATACCGGGATCTGCGTATTCAAATCCTCTGCCGACTTATTTAAATCACGCTTGGATTGCTCAAATGAGGCTATGCGGTCATTTAAATCCGCTATCTCATTCTCTAAGGCCTCTGCCTTACTTAAAACCCCAGGACAGATATCCTTACCGGAAGGAGGGGTTACCGGTTGAGCGCCCGGATCATCTTTATAGGCAGCCTGGGTAATCCCTTTGGCGTATTGCTCCCCTTCGCCGAATACATCCGCGCTCTCCCGGAATTTTTGCTGAACAGCCCTCTCCATGTATATCCTCATTCCAAAGAGGACAGCCGCCACTACGGCTATAAGGATAGCGTATTCAGTAAAAGTTTGCGCTCTATTTCCCGGCTTTTTCATATTGCACCATAATAGTGGTTGTATTCTTTAATTTGTCTCCAACCCCCTCTTTCGGGCCGGTAACTCCAAGGGCTACAATACATACATCCCCCGCTTCGTTGGAGAAATTAAGCTCTTGCACCTCCATATCCACAGGCTTGATTGCCTGCTGGATATTCTTATCCTTAGGGCAATCGGGGCACAAGCTGGAGAGGTCAACCTCCCCTGAATCCAGCTTCTGAAGCGGTTTCTCTTCTGCAAGGGACCAGCCGTAATTAAGCATTTTGCTCTTATAAAACTCGCCTACTTTATCAATATCATCTTTTGAAAAATAGGTTGCCCGCATAAAACCGGTATTCTCCGACAGGGAGATCAAAGCTGCCCCAGGATAAACCGGGGCAATATCAAGCTTGGGCTTGCCCGATAATCTGGGTATAAAATCATCCTCCTCAGGCTTTTTTTGGGCCTCTGTGTTCCCCCGTGCAACAGTAAACCTGGTCTTTCCGTCCTGGACCGCTCCCCGGGGAAGGAAGTTTATCATAACTGTCTCCTCCCCTTTTTCAAAGATAGAATTCGAAGCCAGCATATCCTCTACAGAGGCGGGAACCTTTAAGCCGGGTATCTGGGCCATTTCCTTTAACAATTCTTTTTCCTTCCAATCCAAAGCAGTAAGCTTTGAACGGAAGAAATCACTTATGACTTTGGCATCCTGGGAATTGGTATAATACTTAAGCACAAACTCTGTGCCCGAAATATTTCTTGTCTCCTGGAATACCTCCTCTGTTCCCGAAGGAAGCGGTATGGTATTCCTATCCCACCAGGCAGAATAAAGAGGATGCGCGGTTATGGTCATCACTAAAAGAATGAGGCCGAATAATTGCGCAACTTTAAGCCTGAAAAACATTTTGCTCCTCCTTAGTTACTGTCTACCTCAACTATGTCTGAACCATATCTTGGGTTAGGAGGGAATATAGTTCCTCTTCCCGAAAAATCAACCACCGCGTAGCTGGCAGTATCGGGGTAACTGCTCTTCCAAAGCCCGAGGTCCCCTCCCGCATGAGTTTGCTTTGTATCAACCCGCACCAGGTGGTCATGCTTGATATCATTTACCCAGCAGTCAAAAAACATGGCATCATCCCATTCCCCGCTGGCGGTAATTGTCGGGCCGGGCAATAAACCTGCCAATGCGCCGACTAGCAAAGCGAAGACTCCCGTCATTATCATAAGGTCGGCAGAATTATTCGCTATGGCGGGGATTAACCACCCCTTCCCCTTTAATGCGAGAGCGTCGCAGGCAATACAACAAGCAGCTCCTGCAGGAGTGGGGTTACAACATAGAAAATTCTCGCATGCCAAAGCAAACTCACCTTCCGCGGCTATATAGTCAGCCTTCACTAAAGTTAAATTGGTCACGACTGTTCCAAGAAGATATTTGGCAGCAGCCAGAGCTGCTGTCTCTGCAAAAGAGGGCAAAACCGCCACTGTTAATTCAAAATCCTCTACCTTATTAGTATGTACCCTTGAATCCACGGAATGCGACCTGTCTTCCCCATCCTTCCAGGAATAATTATAATATTCGTCATCTCCTATACCATCCAGGAAATTAACATAAGAGTCCCTGTAGCCGTTCCTCTTCAAAGAATCCCCCGCATCGGCAGGAGGGCTTCCTGCCTTAAGTTTTTGGCCTGTGCCGCTGTTGGAGAAAACAAACCCGTGGCCATTCCTTATAGAAGAGCTTCTGCCTTTTATCGCCATCTTCCTGATAGAAGCATAATAATAATGCTGGACCACACTGGCGCTAAGAATGGCGATTCCGATAGCATAAATAGTTGTAATAACCGAAGCTATATTTAAGAGTGCTGAAGTCAAAGGAAGGTAGGTTGCCTCCATAATCGCGTAAGCTCCGCAGGAGGTTTGACAAGGTGGTTGCAACCCCAACGCAAATGTTGCCCGAGCCAATGCAAAAGATGCAGAGGTATAAGCCATAGTCAGCTTAACAAAAGCATATGAAAACATAACGGCTATCGAAGCATAGGCTGACCAATACGTGGTTATCATCTGGCTGTTTTGCACAGCCGCGCTGTTAAAAGCATTTGCCATGATCGCGCCCGTAGCAATGGCCCCGGCATCGGCAGAGTTTGAGGTATCGGTCTTGACCATCGCTACCTTGGATAAATTAACCGTGACCATAGCCATAATGATCACGATCACCAGGATAAGGATATAGATGGGGGCAAGCTGGCCCTTGTTGTATTTATTTTTGTGATCGTGAAAGTATGTAAACATTTGTCGCCTTCCTTAAGGACAGTCCCTACTGCCCTTTCAAAACCGATTCCTCTTTAAGTTCTTCCGGCTTGTAAACCGGCCACTGCAGGGTATAACTATCCGAAGATGTCCCGGCGGTTACCCTGCCGGCATTATAAGCTTTCTGGCGCTGCACGATCTGCTTATTGCCCCAGAACCATATCTGCATTATCGCCACAAACAAAAGCACTATCCCCGCAAAAACAAATGCTATTTCGGTCGTGCTTTGGCCGCGTTTTAAAATGGAGTTACCCATGTCTTCTCCCTGGTTACTTCATTCCCTACCGCACCCTGGCTGTATTTATACTGGCCCTCCGGATCAAGATAGACACCCTGACGCACTTGATACAGGATCCCCTCTTCTACCGTGTTCTCGTAGTCCTTATCCCCGGTTTTCTTTTCCACTATTTTGTACGGCACAGCGGTAACAATATCATCCTTTAGCCTAGAAGTCCTTTTATTGGTGATCGCAAAAGTATCTTCGCTTTTCACATTCGTTTCACTGAAAAGCGTATCCGATTCGGTGGCCATATTTTCTGTTTGCAGCACCCAATAGGTAGGCCTCTCCTCGCCATCGGCATCTATCCTTCTGTGCGCTTCGGGAATAAAATCATTGTATTCAAATTGCCCTTCATCTTCATTTATCTTGAATACAAGCAAACTCTCTGCCGAAGAGCCCTTTTGGGATTTAGGGATCGCCCAGTAAACATTGGCAGAACCTGTTTGAGTAACATTACTGCCCTGCCGGTAACCGCCGCCGAGGTTTAGCTGGTGTCTGTTTTGCACCAGGGTGTACTGCACAGAGGCCCCTGATCCGTCATCAGCATCTGAAGTGTAGGAGTTGGCCTTTTCCAATGCCCGGCGAAATGCCTCCATCTGCGTATATTGCCGGTCATTGAGCTGTTGTATGAAAGAGATCAGCACTCCGAAGATAAGCAATATCAAGGTGCCGAATATCGCCATCTCCGCTACTGCCTGTCCTTTCTTATTTGTGTAGATCATTTTAATCATCTCCTGCCTCTTTAGCCGCCTGATCCTTCTTTCGGCGGCTTAGCCGGTTCGGGAACGCTATACCCTTCTTCAGCAGGCACAGGATCACTTGATGTATAAGGCACGTCAGTATCGGTTATTTTGCTTTCCGCCTCATACTCCATCTTGTCCGAACTTGAAACACTCCAGCCGCCGCCCAGGGATGCCTGGGTCTCCGCGGTTGAACTAAATCCACTCTTGGCGCTGCTGGCAGTTTCGGCAGTAGGCGAAATATCCGTCTCCTGCTCCTTACCTATAAATGAATCCGTAAGGTCTTTGAGCTTTCCCTGCACCCCTCGCTTAACATAAACATTCATTCCCCAGAGGACCGCGGAAATTATCCCCAGAACTATCATATACTCCATCAACGAGCTTCCCCGTTTCATCTTATCACCTCTGCGGCTCCGCGCTGAAAGGCAAGGTCTTTTCTTCGCGGGCAGTCGTACGGTCGCTTTTTAATGTGGTTTCCATGATGCTTTCCTTGTAATCGGTGGAACCAGCGACATCTGTAACATATGATTTGCTTGTTATCGCGGTTGTCGTATCTATAGTAGTCGTGGCTTGCGTTGCCCCGGGAGAATAGAAAAAACCGCCGCTTAGTTCATCGGCTGAACTCTTCATCTTGCCGGCGACCCCCCGCTTAAGATAAACCTGCATTCCGAAAAGTGCAGCCACTATCAGGCTGAAAAGAACCACATACTCTATTAAGGACTGGGCGGTATTCTTCATCTTTACCCCTTTACCTCTTTGATTCATTCAGTTCCGTCTGGATCTGCTTTAAGCGCGCGTTCATGGAGCGCTGGATATACTGGCGCATCGCCAATAAGGCCGTAACAATAACTATTACCAGCATAGTATATTCCAGGAAATTCTGCGCCCGCCTGTTATAAAGGACCTTTAACATTCCCCTATCCCCCTTCTTTATTTCAAATACGCCACACCCCTGTTGAAATAATCATAAAATGCGTTGCGCACTGTATCTATAAACCCGGAGGAGGCCACCAATACCATAAGCAAGGTAAGGATCACGAAATATTCTATGACGCTTTGTCCGGATATATGCCTTTTCATCTCTTTAGAACCCGAAATTGATCCCCCCGCGCGAGAACTGCAGGATTATCGGGCCTCCTACAATGATCATAACTACCGGCAGAATGAAGGCAAACAAGGGAAAGAGCAGCTTGATCGGCGCCTTCAATGCCATTGACTCGCCCATCTGGAATCTCCTTACTCTCATCTCCTCGGCCTGCACATTCAATGCCTCCGACATGGGCGTGCCCATGCGGTCGGCCTGTATCAGCGTGCGCACGAAAGAATGCACTTCAGGCATATCCACCCGCCAGCCGAAATTCTTCAATGCCTCGCGCCTGGATTTACCGACCTGCGTCTCACGATAAACCTCTCCCAGTTCCCGGGTCAGGTCACAGGGTTTTAAATCCTTGACCACGCGGTTTACCGCCAGCATAAAGTCCATGCCTCCGCTTACGCAAAGGTTCAACAGGTCAATTATGTTGGGCAGGTCGCGCCGTATACTGTGCAGCCTCTTGCCTATCTTTTGATTCAGCCACATCTCCGGGATAAAGAAACCCACCAGCAGAGAAACGGCAAAAACCATATTCTTAGGTAAATTACCGCTAAGGAATATTAAAGCCACAGCCGGGACAAAAATAATCGCCAATACCTTAAAAGCCAGGAATTCCAATACCCCCATCGGCAAGCCGGCCTTGATCAATCTCCTTCTTATCCCCTCGGTGGAGAAGGGGATCCGCTTCTCAAAATCTTTGAACCTGGCAGTAATGGGAAGCCAGGTATTATCCGGCTTTACCGTATACTTATCCTGGCTCAACTCCATCTCTACCTTTTTACTGTCAAATACCTGGGCAGGCAGCCGCATCTTCTCCAAGCCGAATGCCTTGGAGCCGAACTGCAGGATAAGGAGGTAAACGCTGACCGCTAAAAGTAAAACCACCACGATTAATTCCATTTATATACTCCTTTTATATATCAACCTTACTCAATTTACGTATAAAAATAATGCCGAGTATCTCTGAGATGATAGCGTAAAGCATAAGCCCTCTTCCAAAATTATCCTTAAGGAACACATCGAAGAAACCGGGATTAACCTTATATACGAATATCCCGAATAAAATGGGCAATAGCGACATAATTACCCCCTGCATGTTCGCCTGCACGCAAAGCGCCTTGACCCTGCCGATAAGCTTGTTCCGCTCCTGGATAGTGTAGATTACCCGGGAGAATGTCTGCGTAAGGTCTCCGCCGGTCTCCCTGGCCACCAGCATCGCGGTTACGACCATATCCAGCTCATCCAGCCGCATGCGCACTTTCAGCTTGGTTATCGCCTCCTCGAGAGAGACGCCCATCTGCATCTGGCGGATGACAAGGCCGAACTCCTGGCTGATGGGATTGGGCATCTCCTGCACCAACTCCTCAAATGACTGCAAGAGGCTTAATCCCGCCTTAAGAGAGCTGGATAAGATCATCAGCCCGTCAACAAGCTGTGCGGCGAATTTTTGCCTGCGCATGGCCTCAAGCCGTTTGATGATCAGGATAGGGAAAGCCAACCCCACAACTGCCCCTGCCGTAGCAGCCCAGATATTGCGGCTGATGAAAAAAACCAGCAACCCGCTGGCCAGGGGGGAAAGCACATCGATCAGCAGCAGCTTCTCTAAAGGAATATCCAGGAACATCCGGTCCAGTTTCGGGGTAATTTTATCCATCCTCTTTCTCTGCCAGCGGTCCATCAGCGCCTCAAAAAAAGGATATGCCAGGCTGGCAAGATAAAAGACCCCGGCGAAAACCACTAAAAATAAGAATATTTTTATCGGCATTTACAAAACCTCCAAATTTACCCTCTCGGCTCTTACTTCCACCAGAACTCTTTATCGGAAGCAGCGACATCTTCCGTGCCTGTTTTTTGGCTCTCCTGGCTTCCGATCGTAGATACGGTTACCTTATCTTTAAGCTCCTCGGTAGACGTAGAAGTATTGGTGATCGTGTATTTACTTGTGGTATATCCCGGAGAGAACTGCTGGCCCATGCTGTCGGCGCTCTCCTTTAATTTGCCCTGGTAACCTCTTTTCAGGTAAACCTGCATCGCGATAAGCCCGGCAACGATCACCCCGATCAAGATGGCGTACTCCAAGGTTGTCTGCGCCTTATTCCGGTTAAATTTATTAAACATTCAACTCACCTCCTCCTCATTATATTTTATTCTGTCTTCGGCTCCAATATCGTCTGAGAGCCGCTCCTGGTGCTTGTCTCTTCGGATGCCCTGGATACCGAGCCGCCTTCTGCCAATTCTTCGGTATCAGTGGAGCTGCGTTCGCTGGCAAACTGGGATTCCAGATAATAGGGTTCATATTGCTTGGTTGTGAAAGAAACGGCTTCTCCGCTTTGTCCGCTCTGGCCGGTATAATCTACCGCGTCCTTGATCCTGCCCTGAAAGCCCCTTTTAACATAGGTCTGCATAGCTATAACTGCCGCTACTATCAGGCCCAGCACGATCACATACTCTGCCGTGCTTTGTGCTTTTGTGCGCCTTAACATTTTTCTCACCTCCTTAAAAAGATCGCTTTATTGGAAACTGACGTGTTTGACCGCGGTCTCCGCTTCACCGGCTACGTGCTCAAGCATACTGTTCATCTTTGGCTTAATGATGGTATTGGCTGCCAAGAGTATCGCTCCTACTACCGCCGTGAAGATGATGATGTATTCAAGAGTACTCTGCGCTTTCCTGCTCCTTAACATTTTTCTCACCTCCTTGTCCGTAAGGACAACACCCGCGCAAATCCGATAAGCGCGGTGTGCCTAGTTGATAAATACTTTCTAAAACTATTTAACGGCCTAAAAACAAAAAAACCGAAGTCTTAACGTCCATTAAAAGACTCTTCGGCTTTAGCTAACCCGGATAATGTTCCCGCCTGACCCTGAGCGTGAAAATTAAGAAACATAAATTGTGGCGAACATCGTCCCGTGGCTTTGCGCATCCGGCTACCTCCATAGCGGAATTGCTTTTCGCTGCCGCCTTTAAACGCATCTTAAATATAACACCTATTATTAGATATGTCAATAATACTTAAGCGCCTTCGGGAAAGCGTTTTCTAAGGCAGGCACCAAAGGCGGGTGTTGTCCGCGAACATGATTTCCTGCTCGTTTATCCTGCGGCAGGCATATTCCAGTTCCTTCTGGAATAGATATCCCTGGGGAGGGCTGAACTTCACCATAGTGCGGCCATTCCCCCTCTTGACAACGGCATTAAGGCCGTAAAACTGCTCTTTTATCGTCGGGAAATCTTTTTCTTTAAAACCTTCAGGCAGGAAATGCCAGCGCACATAGAGGTCCAAAACCCTTAAGTAATCGGTTAATATAGTTTTGGTTCCGAGGGGAGCTTGGTCGGTTTTTAGGTTCTCCAATGAGAAAAAGCGCTGGGATGAGCCCATGTAAGTGAAGAGCTCGATCTTGCGGCTGTAATCCTGGAATGTTTCCCCTAAATTGGGCCAGCGGTTCAGGTAAATATTTGCCAGGTTCTCAGGCTGGGCCGCTTCAAGGCTAAGATTACTTAAGATAACCACCCGGGTCTTCTCCGAAAGCAGGGTTTTCAAAGCGCAGCCTTTCAGCGTAAGTCTTTGTTTAGCATCAGGTTGCATTAATTCAATCTCTATATCCGCCAGATAGAGATTTAATTCCAACGGTTCGAAATAGAACGGTTTGAATTCCCCGATTTTTACTACCTTGCGATAATTTACAAACTGCCAGGGCCACATCGCGAAAACAAAAAAACGCTTTTTGACCCCCTCTAAGGTGATCGAATCCAGTTCCTCATATTTGTTCCCGTAGATCTTCAGGCCGGTGATATTCTTGGTTTGTGATTCTAACCCCGAGATAAAGCCGAAAAACTCCTTGGTGGGCGCGTTATAACCAGGCGCAGTAAATAAGATCAAAGGCGAATCATTATTGAAGTACCTGTTTATGTAACTATTTGCGTTATATATAGTTGTGGAGAAATCATACGGCGTATGGGGGGTAGACCAGACACTATACATCTGGCCATCAATATACAAGCTGTCTTTAGTTGAGAAATCAACTTTTATGCAGCGGGCCTCTTTAGATACATCCCCGATGATCTGGGAAATACCGTTGCCTAATGTCGTAACCGATTGTAATTCATTATGATAGGAGATTATATCTTCGGAAGGAATGCCTCTGCCGACCAATGCTTGTAATGCGCCTATCCGGCTTTCTTGGGGTGCTTGAAAAAGCGGGAGATAGATCAGAGCCTCGGTTTTGGACCATATTTGCTCATTATCAATATTAAGGCTGTTCTTGATCAATTCGGCGACACGCCGGCTTCCTCCGAGCAGAAAATCGGCAGCTTTCAGAAAAATTGCCCCTGTACAGGGCATCTCCGGCGGTAGCGGGAGCTCGTCGGTGCGGGGCCCTGGCTGGAGCTTTGGCGATTCCACCGGCGGTTTTTCAGGCGCCTTCTCCGACGGCAAAGGCTCAGGCGCTTTGACTGCCTCCGGTATGGGGATTTCCGGTTTAACCGGCTCTGGTTTTATAATCTCTTTCTTAGGGACCCTGGCCGCGGCCATGCTCAAGCCAGCTTCTTTGAATACTGAATTAATACTTGATTTGGAGACCTCTATATTAAATCTTTGCAGGATCAAATAGCTCAAGCTCCGGCAACTGATCGCAGGATTGGCTTTTTTTTCATCTATTATAGATTGTTTTATTTCCGGTCTTAACTTATGTATTACTCCCATGCTTCCTCCAGATTGGACATTCTTGGGCCAATTAAAGTATACTACAAGATTAAACCAATGTCAATATCAATCAGTTTGGACAGTTATCTAATAAATAGGGACGTTCTCGAATCCAAAGCAGGGACGTTTCTGAAGCTAATCGGAAGGATGTCCCCCCCCTTAATGTTTTACTACGTTTACTTTGTTATCTCAAGGAATAATCTTTATTTATTGTCCAATCTGATAAAAACAAGCAGTTTTTAAATATCACAGGTAGCTTAGTAATTATGCTCAAGATACGCCTGTTGAATAGACCTTGTTAGATTTAAACTCCTCTTGCGTCTATTGCTCTTAGATTGGGGGTGATAAGATATGGCAAGAGCAGCAAGACTAACTCTAGAAAATGCGTGCTACCATATAATGACACGGGGGAACCAAAAACAAACCACATTTATCGAAAATGAGGATTTTGTTAAATATTTTAAATTAATAAAGCATTATAAAAGAAAATACGGCTTTAAGCTTTACGGGTATTGCCTAATGCCCAACCATGTCCATTTAATAGTAACTCTTGGGAGACCAGTTAAGTTGGGGAAGATTATGCAGGGCTTAAACCAAACTTATACAATGTGGTTCAATAAAAAATACAACAAAGTTGGTCATCTTTGGCAGGGAAGATATAAAAGTATGCTCATACAGAAAAATAAATACCTGCTGGATTGCATAGAATATGTAGAGATGAATCCAATAAGAGCGAAAATGAATAAATCTCCTTTTGATTATCCCTGGAATAGCTGGAAGGAAAGAATGGGTTATATTGAAAACAGTTTATTAGATATCCCCGATTTAAGCTAAGGGGGACACCCTTCCGATTAGCTTCAGAAACGTCCCTGCTTTGGATTCAAGGACGTCCCTTCTATTAGATCGCCTGAATGGGTGGAGGTTTTTTCCAGGGTTCCTGCGGGTAGTTCGATGCAAAATAGCGCGTTCAGATAGATGCCGCTTATTCTAAACGGCCGCATATTGTGGATCATTTTTGTAACCCGGTTATTGGGATCAACAAAGGCCACGTCTATGGGGAAGCGCATAAAACAGGTGTGGATAGAATTACAGGGCCTGATTATCAAGGCTTCACCCGGCTCAAAAGTCTTACGGTTTAACAGGCCGATCATCCTTTTTAAGGGAGTTTTGGCAATAGCCGCATTTTCAGCCAGGATTGTCTGGCGGGTTTTGTTGACTACCTTCATAAAGCGGGGTTAAAAATATCGTTGGAGATCAAAATGCCCTGAACCTTAAGTATCTCCATGAAAGAGGGGATATAACCGGTAGGCTTAAATTCACCGAGGACTTTGCCATCCTTGTCAATTCCGGACTGCTTGAACATAAAAATATCCTTTAACCCGATATGCTCCTCATCAATCATACCGATCATCTCTGAGATCTGGGTTACCTTTCTTGAGCCGTCGGACAACCTGGCGGTATGTATAATGATGTTGATCGCCGAGGCGATCATTTCCCTGATCGCGCGCACCGGCAGCTCCGCCCCCGACATAAGGATCATGGAATCCATCCTGGAGATGACGTCGCGGGTGGAATTGGCATGAATCGTGGTCATTGAACCGTCGTGCCCGGTATTCATCGCCTGGAGCATATCCAGGGTTTCAGCCCCGCGGCACTCGCCGATTATGATCCTGTCCGGACGCATCCTCAAGCTATTGCGGAATAGGTCCCTTGAGGTGATGGCACCTTTCCCCTCAACGTTAGGCGGCCGCGACTCAAGGCGCACCCAATGCTCCTGCTTCAATTTTATTTCCGCGGCATCTTCAATAGTGACGATACGCTCAGAAGCCGGGATGAATATGGAGAGGACATTCAATACGGTTGTTTTTCCTGAACCCGTACCTCCGGAAACAATGATATTCTTCCTGGATAATATGCAGGCCTGCATGAAATCAGCCATTGGCTTGGTTAAGGTATTTAAACGCAATAAGTCATCCATGACCAGCCGTTCCCGCCCGAATTTTCTTATGGTCAGCGTAGGCCCGGTCAAAGAAAGCGGGGGGATGATCGCATTGACGCGTGAGCCGTCGGAAAGCCGGGCATCTACCATTGGCGCGCTTTCATCGATACGCCTTCCCAGGGGCGCGATTATGCGCTCGATAACCTGGCGCACCTGGTCGTTGGAAAGGAACCTCTTGGGCGACAGCTCCAGTTTACCGTGGCGCTCGATATATATCTGGTTCTTGTTATTGACCATTATATCGGAGATATCCGGATCATTGACCAGATCCTCCAGCGGACCCAGGCCCAACGCCTCATCGGTTATCTCTTTAACCAATCTTTTTCTTACGTCGGGAGAAGAAAGAAATACCCCGGTTTCCTCGGCCAGCGCGTTGGTAATGACCCTCTCGGTCTTTTCCCGAATTGCCTGGGCTTTGGCCGGGTCATTCATATCTATCTCTAAATGCTTAAGGTCTAATTTCTCGATCAGCCTTTGATGTATGCGCTTTTTTAGCTCAATTATCTCATCCGGCTCTTTATCCTCACCCTCCGGGGTAAAGGCATCGCGGCCTAATTTAAATTTCTTCCAGAAATCCCCCTCCTTGGCGAAGAAACCCTCTCCGGCTGCGGTAGGCAAGGCGATCTCATGATGCTTGAGAAAAAGGCTTTCATCCTCGGTGAGGTCAGTGGAAAGCTTCCTGATCGTCTGGCTGGCCTTGCAATTAAGGCAGTCTACGACAAGCGGGACCCTTCTGTTCAACGCTAATCCGGCTGCCTTGCCCTCCGACGGAATGCGGCTGATTATGTCGCAGGGTATAGCCGCGCGCACCTCCTGCCAGCTAACTCCCCCTAAGCTCTGGGCGCGGTTTAAAACTATCTTGATCATCCCTAAAGGAATATACAGGGACTGCAGGACATCCAGGGACCACTTTGTCTGGTAAACAGATAATATATCCGGGGTCACCACAAGTAGTATCAAGTTGGCATGGTTAAACACGGAGAACAGGCTCTCGGTAAAGGCCCGCCCGGCGTCTATAATTACATAATCGTATTCTTTTTCCAGGGCATCCAGGACGGTTTTGATCTTTTCAGAGTCAACGCGGAATATCTGGTTGGGTTTTAAGACCGCGGGAAGGAAATCAATACTGTATTTTTCTACATGCAAAAGGTCTTCTGTCACAGAAGATTTGGCGGGATTTTTTTTCAGGGCTTCCGCCAGATCCAGCATCGACTTATCCGCTTTGATATCAAGCCAGCGGGGCATGTCTCCTGCGCCCTGCAGATCCAGGTCAATAAGCGCGACTTTTTTACGCAGGTAAAACCCAAGGCTGACGGCCAGGTTCGTCGCCACCAAGGTCTTGCCTACGCCGCCCTTTGTGCTGAAGATGACTATTGTTTTCGACATGGGAAACGGTTAATTGCTTTTATAGGATATCGGAACGTCAACCCAAAGCTCCTGGGAATCTACCTGGGGAGGAAAAGGAGGATAGGGCGCCTGCTTCTCGGCTATTGCGTAAGCCGCGTCATCCAGAACCTTATAGCCCGAAGATTGCACTAATTTTATGCCTTTTAAACCCCCATTTGCGGTAATGTTGAGGTTAAGCCTCACGTTGCCTTCCCAACCGGCGTTCTTGGCTTGCTGGGGATAATAAGCCGCTTTGAGTATCTTTGCCTGGACCACCCGGACATAATTTTCCAGGCTCTCCGGTAATTCCGGTTCAATAAAAGAAACCTCTGCTTCTACAGGGGCTGCGGAGGAAGAAGATTTTCTGAGTTTAGGCATCTCCCGGGCAACTATGGTAGGAGTAAGGGTAACGAATAATTCCGTATCATCCCTTGATCCTGTGCCCTTACCTTCTTTAATGATTCTTTGCCTGAAGAACATGCCTAAGACCGGTATATCCGCCAGCCAGGGGAACTTACGCAGATCCTCCTCTGTTTTTTGTTTGATCAAGCCGCCTATCGCCATGGTTTGGCTGTTATTCAGATAGAGCTCGCTGGAGACAGAACGTTTAGTCAAAGGATACGCCCTGGCAGTGGTATTGGTTACCGAACCGAGGATTTCCGCTTCACCAACATCACTGACCTCAACATACAAATTCAGCTTTATGCGGTCATCTTCGGTTACAGTCGGTTTTATCTTTAATTTAATGCCGAATTCTTTATACTCCACATTTGTGGAAGAAGTTCCTCCCGTTGACACGGATGTGGTAAAAACGGGCTTTTCCCCTCCCACAAGCAGCTCCGCCTCTTTATTGCTTTGGCAGGAGAGCCGCGGCCGGGAGAGGACGCGCGCCTTGCCTTCCTGTATTAAAGCATCCAGCTTTAAAGTAAAAGCCGCGCGGCTTATATTGGCGACATTGAATAATTTCCCCCAGGTTGTCCCTCCGGCTGCCAGAGCGGCAGAGCCCACCTCGGTCAAATTCATCGAACCCGGCCAGCTAAAACCCAGGGTCTTTGTGGCATCCTTATTAAGCTCCAGTATCTGCACATCGATCTCGATTATTGTTTCATCCTCCTTGACCTCTACGAGATCGGATATTTTATCCTTAAAATCAGCCAAGGTCAGGGCGATCCTTTCTTTATCTTTGGCGGTTTTTACCCTGCCCCAAATAACAACCTTCCCTTCATCCTCCTCTGCCTTGGTATAAACCTCTCCTAGATCCAGCTGGCTTAATAAGTTATCTACCCTCTGTTTAAGCAGAGTCATGTCTTCTTTTATAACCTTTATGTTTTCGGACTGCTCTCCAAAAACATCCCAATATACCAGCGAGGTCCGGCCCGCGCCCTTTGCCGAAAGGGTGATCTCCGATTCGGTGACGCCGGCAATATCAGCTACCTGGGGATTGCCGATAATTACCCGGGTGGGGCCTTGCACGGGGATTATCTTTGTTTCACCCACAATTAATTTTAATGTTTCCTGCCCCAGATCCTGCGCCGATATGGAACCGGTCCCCGCCAATGCGGTGGCTAAAAACAAACCTGCGCCGATAAAAACTTTTATTTTCTTATGCATGATCATCCTTAAGTTTATTCAAGGGTTTTTACTTCCTTATTTAACCCGCGGAAAATCTCGACGGTCTTTTTAGGCTTAGCCGGGGCTGCTACTGCCTTTTCCTGCGGGAAAGCCTGCGGCATCACGGTCCTGAACAATGTGTCCCAGCTCGCCGGGGCTACCTGCTGCACCTGGGTGTCCCCGGGAGAGCGCAATACCAGCCGGATCTTGCCCTGCTCCTGCACGAAAACGATCAGGTTTGCCTCCTGGGGAGACAAGGCAAAGGTTATAACCGGAGATGATGCCGCGGATTTTTCCTCTTTCTTTACGCTTGGAACGCTCATAAATTCCTGGCCGACTGCCAGAACCAGGACATCCTGGAATAAAGGCATGGTGGTCAGCTGATTTACCTGTTTGCCTTCGGCATTCGTTACCGGTATCGGCACCATTCCCACGATATCAACATGATCCCCGGGCCTGAGCATCCCTCCGACCGAAGAGATATTGTCCACGGAAACCGTTACCGCCCTTTTGCCGGCGGGAACTTTCATCGCTAAAGAACCGGTCTCTTCGGAAACGGTAACCTTATTCAAAAGCACCTGCTCACCTTTGGCTATGGGGGCAATGGCGATCTTACCCATCACCCTGTCTATGGATACTGCCGCGCGCGGCTGCACCATATTTCTGTTAAGGGTTATCTCGCCAACCATGGTCCCTTTTATGGCGGCGCCGGCAGGGATATCCTGCTTAGCCACTACCACAGTGACCAGATTTTTCTGGCTCTGCGCGACTATCTTCTTGGCCTCTTCGGTCTGCTGCTTGACATAATTATTGATCAGGACAACCGCGATCAATCCGCAGATCCCGCCGATGATCAGCGGTAAATATTTCTTAATCGCCTGTATTTGCATAACTTATTGCACCTTTTCTTCGTAGATCGCTATCTTGGTCTCCCCTGACAATTTATTGGCCAGTTCAACAATGGCCTTCTGCTGCTTTTCAAATAACAGCCAGGATTTTATATTATCCCACAGCTCGGTGAGGGATTTAGGCTCGGATTTCTTTATGCTGTCGACTTTTATGATATAAAACCCATCCGGGGTCTTGAATATGCTGCTGGTGCCGCCTGCCTCCAGCGACGGGGAGAAAGCCGTTTCGTAGAATTTCTCGGGCCTCATCCGGTTCGCGGGATTTGCCTCGTAAGCCATAAGCCCTACCTCCCCGCCGGCTGAAGCGGTCTTGGCTTTTGAATACTGTCTGGCCAGAGATGCAAAATCCCCTCCTCTGAGCAGTTCTATATAAACCTGCTTGGCTTCATCCTCGGTAGGAGTCATGATCTCCAAAATCTTCCTCTGTTCCGGCTCCTTAAGCAGCTCTTTATTCTGGTTATAAAAATCCTCGATCTCCTTGCTGCTCACGTCTATCTTCTCGATCTCCTTACGCAATAACTCGGCGATCAACAGGTTCATTTTGACGGCGTCGAGCTCCTTTACGATCTCGGGCTTCTTATCCAAACCCCTGTCCAGCGCCTCCTGATAGAGGATGTATTTACGCACAAGCTCATCCCTTAGATACTTGACCTTTTTATCCCTGGTATCGATCTTATTCTTGTCCAGCTTTTGCGCCGAGGCCAGGGAATTAAAATTATCTACCTCTTTGTTCAGGTCAGAACCGGTGATATAAAAATTTCCCACCATGGCGACAACCGTTTCCCCCGCGGGAGGTTTAACTGCTGCCTGCTTGGCAGACCCTGCCTGGCCTATAAAGGGCAATTTGTCGCAAGCGGAAAACGAGAGCGCGACGAATAGAGTTATCAGGAAATTTGTGAATTTACGCATTTATCCTCCCTTTCCAATACTATTTATTTTTTATTTCATGAACCTCGTTGATTATCCTGGTCAAAAGGTCGGCGATCTTGGCAATAAGGTACAGGAAGAAGAAGAGGAACGCGTATATCGCCAAAACTACCAGGCCCATCCAGCGGGGATTGCCCGGTACCAAACCCAGCAGCAAAGAGGATCCTCCGAGGATGCCTAGGCATAAAAAAATCCAGGCAGCAACTTTCACCGCTGTGCTGGATGTCCGCAAAAAACCTAAATGTTCTCGCATCAACCCTCCTTCTTATTGTTTTACTTTTATCATAAAGCAATAAAAAAAGCAAGAGAAATATTTTTTAATAGCCCCTTTGCCGCCCCAACGGCCCTCCTGCGGAGGGCTCGTTGTATGATGTAATAGCCCCAACGAGATTTGAACTCGTGTTTATTGGCTGAGAACCAAGCGTCCTAGACCAGGCTAGACGATGGGGCCAAAAAATTACGTAGAGTTATTTTACTATACAAGCGCCTTTAGTCAACAATTTTATTGACCCTCGTATATTTACATTATATACTGTCTGGCATGAATGTCAGTTTTGGTTTTAGCCAGACCAAAGACCATATCCGGGCCGCCAATGAAGCGGTCGGCCAGGCGATGATCGGACTGGGTAATATTCCCGCCGACCTGGCAATTATTTTCACTACCATAGAATTTACGCATCCGCTTGTATTAAAGACCGCCAATAACCTGCTGGGGGAAATACCTATATTAGGCTGCAGTACCCTGGGGATCATGACGGCTAAAGGGATATTTAAACACGGGTTTGCCATACTGCTTATCGCTTTAAGCCGGCAGATGTTCCTTAATGTTGCCTCGGTTAAAGATGTAAACAAAAAGACCGGCCTCATTGCGGGAAAGGAGTTGGGGGAAAAGCTGCTTTACGGCTGCAAGAATGTGCGCAGGAACTTAAGCATAATCTTTTCAGACGGGTTGATAGCCGACGCCACGAACCTGATCAACGGCCTGCAGGAAAATCTGGGCAGGAGTTTTCCCCTGGTCGGGGCAGGGGCTTCGGATAATTTCACCTTCCAGAAAACCTTTCAGTATTTCAACAAAGAGCTGCTTAGCGCCTCCTGCTGCGGGGCTCTTTTCGGCGGGGGGCTGAATTTCGGGCACGGCATCAAGCATGGATGGAAACCCCTGGGAAAAATACGCAGTGTCACTAATTCCCACGGTAACGTGATCAGAGAGATCGACGGACGGCCGGCTGTAAAACTCTACGAAGATTACCTGGCCAAGGATGCCTCGGAGCTGGCCAGGGAGCTGCGGCGCATATCTATCTTTTACCCGATAGGCATCTATCTTCCCGGAGAAAGGGAATATCTCCTGCGTAACGTTATCTCCATAAAAGAGGACGGTTCCCTGGTGACCCAGGGGGATATTGCGCAGGACTCTAAGATCAGGCTGATGATCGGCACCAAGGATTCCTGCCTCCAAGCCGCAGCCGAATCCTGCGCGGACGCGAAAAAGAATCTTATGGGCCAGAAGGCAAGATTCGTGATGGTCTTTGATTCCGCCTCAAGATTCTCCCTGTTAGGCAGGCAATGCGTAAGAGAGCTTGAAATAATCAAGGAGGCCTTCGGGGAAGAGCTTCCCCTGATAGGCATCTATACTTACGGGGAACAGGCCCCGCTTAAATCTCTGAACTATCTTGGGCGCAGTTACTGCCATAACCAGAGCATAAATGTCCTGGCTGTAGGAGGCCAATAATATGTTAAACCTCATTTTCTTCATTATTTGTTTGGTTATCGCCGGCATGGGAATAGCCCTGCTTCTTAAAATGCAAAGGTTAAAAGAGCTGGAAAAAAGCACAGCAGGATTAAATGCTTCCCTTGAGGAGATGGATGAGCAGGCCAAGCTGATCATCCGCACGGATATAGAATTGAATAAAACCCAGGAGGAGCTGGATAAAAAGATCGCCGGCCTTTCCACTCTGCAGAAACTGTCCCGGGAGATGAGCACAACCCTGGAAGAAAGACAGATCTTTAAAAAGATAGGCAACGAATACCTGGAGGAACTGGGCTTTGAGAAATCATCGGCTTTTCTCTGGGACACCCTGGCCAGGGAATTTCATCAGTACCTGAACATAGGTTACAGCGAAGAGGAATCGTTGAAAATAAAAAACGCGGTTAACTCGGATAAAGATCATTACCTGGATCTGATGCACGGCGGAAAGACCGCCTCTTCCGTATTCATCCCCGATGGTTTTCTGCCGAAGGATAAAGTATGCCGCCTGTTCCAGGTAAATGAATTCATTATCTGCCCGATCATCCCCCAGGAAGGGAATCAGGGGTTTATCTTCGTGGGCACGCAAAACATTGAAACCCGCATAACCGAAGGTGAGCGAGAAATAATTACCATACTGGCCAACCAGATCGGCCAGGCCCTGGACAATGCCAGGCTCTTTGAAAAAACCTGGAGGTCCCAGCAGGAACTGGAGATGAAGGTCGAGGAGAGGACCCGCCAGCTTACCGAAGCCCTGGAGAAAGTCAATATAATAAGCAAGCGCAAAAGTGATTTCATTTCAAGTGTTTCCCACGAGCTAAGGACCCCGCTTACCTCCATCAAAGGGTATGCTGCGATATTGCTGGCCGGTAAATTAGGGGCGGTCCCGGATGAGATCAAAGAGCGGCTCGGCAAGATCAACCGCCACTCTGACGAGTTGGTGCATATGGTAAATGACCTCCTGGATATCGCGCGCATTGAATCCGGTAAAGTAAACATGAACATAGAGGCATTGGAGCTTGCCCCAATACCCGAGAAAGTCGGGGACATGCTTGCCGAACAGTTTAAAACCAAGAGTATCACTTTCAGTATCAATATACCGGCAGACTGCAAGAAAATAATGGCTGACCGCGGCCAGATCGAAAGGGTCTTTATCAACCTGCTCGGTAATGCCCTGAAATTCACCCCTGAAAAGGGCGCGATCAGCGTAAATGCGCGCTGTACGAACAAAATGATCCAGATTGATATTACCGATACTGGGTTCGGCATACCCGAGGAAGCCCAGGACAAGATATTTGAAGAATTCTATCGCGTGGATAATACCATCAACCAGGAGGTAAAAGGCACAGGCCTGGGGCTGACGCTGGTTAAACATATCATCGAGGCTCACGGCGGAAAGATATGGGTAAGAAGCAAGATAGGGGAAGGCTCAACCTTCAGCTTTACGCTTAACTGTGCTTAAATAAAACTATGGGAATAAAAATACTCATTGCCGATGACGACCCGGATATCCGGGATATACTGAAGCTCACCCTCTCCGAGGAAAATTACGAAACCATTGAAGCAGGAGACGGGGAGGAGGCGCTCAAGATCATCCGGGCCAAACCCCTGGACCTGGTCCTTCTGGATTACAAGATGCCCAAGATGGACGGCCGGCAGTTGTGCAACCTGATCAAGAAAGACCTGCTGCTGCAGCACCTGCCGGTGATCATGGTAACAGGGAAAGGCGAGGTAAGCGATAAGATCGAAGGCATTGATTCCGGGGCGGATGATTATATCGTCAAGCCCTTTGAGCCAAAGGAGCTATTGGCCAGGATACGCATGGTCTTGAGACGCACAAAAAGGGACCTGGAGGCAAACCCGCTGACCCGGCTTCCGGGAAATGTGGCTATCCTCAACGAACTTTCCAGCCGCATAGAAGAAAAAAAGAGTTTTGCGGTTTGTTATGTGGATCTGGATAAATTCAAGGCCTATAATGACAAATACGGCTTTGAACACGGGGATACCGTGATCCGGGAGACCGCCCGCATATTGCTTGGGGCATCCAAAGAATACGGCAGCGTACAGGATTTTGTCGGGCATATCGGAGGAGATGATTTCGTGGTAGTGACCACCCCGGACCTGTCGGATAAGATCTGCGAAAAAATAATCCGCGATTTTGACAAGATCTCCCCTTCCTTCTATAATGAAGAAGATAGAAAAAGCGGCTTTATCGTCGGAAGCGACCGCAGGGGAGAGATCCAGAAGATCCCCCTATTATCGGTCTCTATCGGCGTGGTTTCCAATGAAACGCGCGATATCACCCATGTAGCCCAGATCGGCGAGATCGGCGCGGAGCTGAAGAAGGCTGCCAAGAGCGTTGAGAAAAGCAATTACGTCAAAGATAAGCGGCAAAGCAAGCCTTAAGAATGCTCATTATACTGCAGTTTTTAGTTTTTCTCCGGCCCTTTATCTCCTCTGCGGCCTTTCCTTATTTGAATTCCCTCTATTCCGCTTTCCTTATATTATTTCTAATTATATGGGGGCTGGCCTTAAACAAACCATATAAAAATATTCAATACCCGGGCCTGCCTTTAATCGCGTTTTGCCTGGCCCTGGCTGTTTCATTGATCTTTTCCGTAAACAAAATCAACAGCCTGATATGCCTCTATAATTACATAGCTTACCTGCTGCTATTCATAGCCGGCGCCTCTTTAAACCCGAATGACGCAAGGCGCATTGTTCAAACCATCTCAATAGCCGGACTTGTTATCAGCTTACTGGCTCTCTATCAATATTTCTTTGGGTTCACCCATCTTTCAAACTATATAGTGAAAAACAAGATAACCGATCCTTTTGTCCTGGATTACATTAGCCGCAGAAGGATCTTCTCTCCTTTTATTACCCCGAACGCTTTGGGAGGATATCTGGCTATGATCTTTCCCCTTGCGTTGATAAATAAAAACAGGCTTTGGTTCATTGTGCCGATTGGCCTTGCCCTTATCTTTACAGGATCTTTAGGCGCGATCTTGGGCCTCTTCCTGGGCTTGATCATTTATATGAATCTTAAGGGCGGTTTAAAAATAAAAAGAGCCATTCCCATCTTTGGGCTATTAATTATAATCGGGCTGATTTTTGTTACCAGGTCGATAACCCTGAAAACGCACACCGCTCCCGGATTTTCGGCCCTGATGAGGCTGGATTATTGGCGGGAAACATTAAAAATAATAGGCGACAGGCCCTTGACCGGCGTGGGTATAGGAAATTTTAATCTGGCCCTGAGCCGCTATGCTCATAATTCCTATCTTCAGATATGGGCGGAAATGGGCATTTTGGGAATATCGGCTTATCTTTGGCTTGTATTCAGGTCCTTGAGATCGGCGTTCAATAAATTGAAATCCGGCGATAAAGAAAATTATGCCATTGCCCTGATAAGTGCAATTGCTATTTTCCTTACGCATAACTTTGTTGACTTTACGTTCTTTCTGCCGGAGGTTGCGGCGACCTGGTGGATAATGCTGGGCCTAATTATCGCTTAAAATGAACCTTGTCATTGTGATCCCCACGTATAACGAAAAGGAGAATATCCTGCTTTTGACGGAAGAGCTCCTGAGAATTGTGCCGCAAGCAATGATCCTGCTGGTGGATGATAATTCACCCGACGGCACGGGAGTTGCTGCGGATGCGCTGGCAAAACAAAATCCTCAGGTTACTGTACTGCATAGGGAAAAGAAGGAAGGGTTAGGCAGGGCTTATATCGCGGGCTTCAAAGAAGCGCTAAAAATGGGCGCGGACTATATCATCCAGATGGACGCGGATTTTTCGCATGACCCTAAATATATTCCCGGATTTTTGGAAGGGATCAAAACCTGCGACCTGGTCATCGGTTCGCGTTTTCTTGCCTCGCGCAAACTCCCTAACGTTTCGGTTCTAAGCATTCTGGCCAACCTTTATACGCGATTTATCTTGAACCTGAAAATAACGGATTGTTTGGGGGGCTTTAAATGCTTCCGCAGCGAAATTCTCGAGACAATAGATCTTGATAAGTTTATTTCAAGCGGGTTTGTCTTTCAGGCTGAATTTACTTACAAAGCGCGCAAAAAGGGCTTGAGCATAAAAGAGGTCCCGATTATTTTTTGCAGGAGAAGGTTTGGAAAAACAAAGAAGACGATAAAGATCATATCGGAGGCTTTTTTTAAAATCCCGCTGTTGCGGTTTGACCACCGATAATAAACCTGTTATTCTTTTCTTGCCACGTAAAATATAGTAAGGAAATTGAAATTTATTAATTCAAGCAGGGCAAACTCGTTAAATGCCTGTTTAAGTTTTTTAATATTAAAATTTACCGTATGGCCGCAACCGTTAGAATAATACGGATCATTATCCCTCCAACCCTTATATCTGCACCAAATAGGGAAAATTAATCCCCATACACCGGGCAACTTATCGTATGGCACAGAAGCGATAACTATCCCGCCTTTTTTTAAGACTCTCCTTATTTCTTCGATTAAGAAAACATGCGGTTGAATGTGCTCCAGGACTTCCGTAATAACCACCGTGTTTACGCTGTCGCTCTTTATCGGCAGGCCCGCGGAAATATCAGATTCTATGAAAAATGACCCGGCGGCCCTATTGCTATTATATCTAAGCATGGCTTCACATATATCCAACCCGACCGTAGTGACACTATCTTTGTTCCAGAGTGAATTCCCGCATCCTATGTCCAAGACCGCGCCACTGGAATAATATTTTTTCACAAGCCTGTAAACGATATCCCGCCTCTTTTTAAGCAGCCACGGCCTTATGCCATTGTTATCTGCCTGCTTAACATAATAATCACCAGGCTGCCCCAGGTAAATCCCCCTCATCTCTTTATTATCCGCGGACATTTGTTTTACCTTTAATTAAGAATCATACCATCTGGGTTTACGCAGGCGCCTGAAACCCGTCAGATACTTAACCTTTTTCCTGCCGATGAGAGTATCGGCAAGCTCCATTCCCATTACTTTTAAGGTGTTGATAAAAAACCACCAATACAGGCCGCGCTTATGTTTATATCTGGAAAGGAGTCCTCTGATGAGCCAGTGGGGGCGGTACAAAACATAGCGCTTGTTTATTTCCATGTTCAATTTGGCAAAATCATTCCTGGACAAACCGGTATATGAGCGCATCAAGGGAGTAGCCCAGTCGTATTTGCTGAAATCATCCTCTTCAAGAAGATCGTTCTTCTTGGCCTCCTGATAAAGATAAGTCCCGGGGACAGGTGCTACCGGATGAAAAGCGGGATAATCCATATCAATCTCTTTGGCATATTCTACCAGTTTCAGCATTGACTCTCTTGTGTCAAAGGGGGTGCAAGTAACAAAGGTGCCCTGTCTGAACACCTGCGGGTATTTCCTTTTAAAAAGCTGAAACACCTCTTTTATTAATTCCTGGGTGTAAACGGATTTCTGCAGTTTCCTTAAATCTTCGGTACATCCTCTTTCCACGCCGATCAAAGGATGGATCATGCCGGCGCGCACCATCTTTTCCAGTATCCCCAAACGTTCATCCTTTAAAAGGCAGTCCGCCCTTAAGAAAGCCCACCAGTATAAATCCTTGTAATTTCTCTTTAAAAGTCCGGAGCAGAATTCATCAGTCCATTTTGGTTCAAGGTTAAAAGTAGGATCGGCCCAGATGATGTAACGCCGGCCGTATTTATTATAAATTATATCCACCTCTTCCAGCGTCCTCTCCACGCTCTTGGTCCTGTACCGGGGCATTATCTCCAGTTCTCCTTTTTCCACGTCTGTCTTTGACTGTTTACCCCAAAAGGTCCAAAGTGAACAGAAATTGCAGCGGTCAACGCACCCCCGGGAATGCTCAAGGGTCACGCTCCGCGGCCAAAGATAGCCGAAAGGTGAATACTTGCCCATAGGCATCAGGTCAAAGGCCGGCAGGGCAAAAGCATTCAAGTCTTCGGCCAGCGGCCTGAGCGGATTTTTAATTATCTTGCCGTTCTCTTTATAGGCTATGCCCTTAACCGCGGAAAGGTCCCCTTTATTTTCCAGGGTCCTGATCAGGTCAACTATGGTTTCTTCCCCCTCGAACCTCACGATAATATCTATAGGGGAATCGTTCAGGCTGTAATCTATCATCCAGGAAAAAAAATGCCCTCCGGCTATCGTAACTACCCGCGGGTTTATCTCTTTGGCCAGGCGGAATAATTTTAAAGCCTCATGATGATAAAGCGCCTCTTCTCCCGCCCCGATGAAATCCGGGTTCTCCTTGCGCAGGATATCCTTCAGGCTCTGCCACCCTATCTTAAGCGGCGGGCAATCTATTATCTTTACCTCAATATGAAGGAGTTCTCTCCTGACCGCGGCGGCTATGCAAGGCAGGCCCAAAGGCAGAAGGAAATTATCGGATTCATTGATAAACGGCCACAGGTACCGGGGGGGCCTGACTAAAATAAATTTTTTCTTTTTCATTGGGTATAGCCAAGTGATTTCAGCTTCTTCATCATCTCCCCGTTTAACTCGATTTTATCTTCGCTTTTATAATTAAGGCGTTTTAAAGCAGCTTCGAGGTCCTTTAGCTTGCGCGTCATCCACAGGTGCAGCTGTTTTTCCTTGTCCTTTACGTCATTCTCCTCATTAGGATCGGCGCGGATATCGAACAATTGCAGCCTGGAGCCGGGATATCCCGGGAAAAATAATTTAATATAGCCATTGCGCAGGTTCTTCTCAAAAGGATATTGAATGACTTTCCACCTGCCGCAAATCAAGGCGGATATGTTACCCGTCTCGTAACAAGAAAGCACTGCCCGCAGGGGGCCGGTAGGGCGGGTCAAAGATTTTCCCTCAAGGTGCTTAAAAATATCCGAACCCAGCTGATGCAATATCGTGGGGAAGATATCTATGAGGCTTACATTTTCTTTTACCTTCCTTCCTTTTTTCTGAAAAGGGTATTTGATCAGCAGGGGTACCCTGATCACCTCGTTAAAAAGCGTAAAGGTATGGTTGAAGTAAAGGTGGTGTTCTCCCAGGCTCTCCCCGTGATCGGAGGTAAAAATTATCAGGCTTTTATCGAAGAGCCCCATTTTCTTCAGGCCCTCCAGGAGCCTTCCTACCTCTGCGTCAAGATAACATATGTCCCCGTCATATTGCGCCCTATAGTAATCCGGATTATCTATGCCGTTTTGCGCTATCAAGGAAGGAATGGAATCCCACCCTCCATAAGGTTCTTCTTCGGCCTTTTTGATGGGTAATTTATTATTTGTCTTACGCACGAACAAGGTGCTATAGGGCGGAGGTGGCGAGTAAGGGCGGTGAGGATTTAAATAATAAACCCACGCTAAGAATGGTTTTTCCTTCTGAGAGCTGATCCAGCTTAAGGCGTCCGAGGTCGTCGCGGCGGCGTCGCCGGCCTCTTTGTAGCCATCCAGAAAAAGCGGGAACTCTCCCTTGATTATCCGCAGGAAGAGCACGTGATTTCCGAACATGCCGATAGAATACCCGTTATCGTACAAGAAAGAAAGTATGTTTGGGGTGTTGACGTCGAGCTTTGCCCCCCAGCTGATCACATTATGCTGCGGCGGATATAAAGAAGTCAGCATCGAGTAATTCGCGGGGATAGTCCAGCTGGCCGGCGAAAAACAATTTTCGTATAAAGTCAGCTTATCGGAGATCTTATCGAGACAGGGACTGGTATTCTTCCTGTAACCGTAACAACCCAGGTGGTCCGCCCTTAAAGAATCGCTGGTGATAAGAATGATATTAACTTTGAGAAGCTTCTCATGGGGCCGCCTAACGGAAAAATATATTAGGCAAAATCCGGCCAAAAGAATAATGGTAATAAAAATCTTCTTTGCGCGCCTATTCATCTTCTATCGTGATGAGAAACCTTGCTTACTCTTGTAATAAAATAGAGCCCCCCCGATGATATCGTTCAGCAATTTCTGGCATGCGCTCAGCATTTCTTGCCGGTAAGCTTCCGGAACGCTGAATGCTCTTGCGGCAAAATCTCGGCAATAATCGCATTTATCGCAATTCCCGGATCTGCATTTTCCATCGATAAAAAACTTGATGAATCCTTCCAGTTTTGAGTTATCCAGGAATGACGGATCATTGAAAATCAGGGGCTTCAGGCGCCGGCGGAAAAGAAAGAGGTTGTATTTCATGGGGTGAAATACATACTTTAACCTTCTCCAGGAATACCTTTCCGAGAATGCCTGGTATTTTGTCGTATCGGAAAATAAATCCAGCAGGTTGCCTGGGTATCTTTCATCGGTATAGGCCTCTACCGCGCGCTGGATATATTCGCTCTTCCAGCCCCGGTCAATAAGTTTTATCCTGTCGATGCCCGCTTCTTTATAATAATGCAGATCCTCCGGCCTGATCCAGGATGCGGCGAGCATCCTCCAGGGCGAGGATAATTTATTATATTTGCACAATAAAGGATAATAATCAATAACAAAACCCTTGTTCACATCGCCGGTCTGCGAGGCATGGCTGACAGAAGAAATATGGTAAGCATAAAACGGGCATTCATGCAAACATGGCAGATTGGCTATTAATTGCAGGCGGCAATTCAAGGCCCGGCGCAAGTTCCTCAGAAGTTCAAAATCCCTGTTCGCTTCGGTGGAGAGAAGCGTAAGCTGGTCTGCGCCCATATCCTCCCAGTATCTTGCCTTGGCCAGAGAGGAGATCCCTGCTGCCACCGAGATATTGACCTCAAGGCGGGGGTAGCATTTCTTTATCATTTGGAGCAGATAGGGCATGCTCACCGTCACGCCGTCTACTTTTACGCCTACCAGCCAATCCAGGAGCCTCCTGATCTCTCTCTGCCCGCGACGGGTCCATTCCCGGTTGCTCAAACATTGAGCATTCAGCAAATATTCGAACTTTATGCCGTACCGCCGGATTTCGGCTATTTTTAACGCGGCTTCCCTTTTGCTTATCTTTGTCAGGATAGAGCTCGGCCTTCCGGAACCTACGAAATCCCTGTTCAGCGCCCCGTATATTACGGCTATATTCTTTTTGTTCAATCCGGGAAGGAAATCATTTCGCCAGTTTGTGGGGACGGATAATTTCATTGCCGCCTCGATCCTGAAGTTAAACCGGCTAATAAAATTTTCATTTTATTAAAAAAAGAGGCTAAGTCCTTTGTCCTGCAAAAAGCCTCCCTGAATAAGAAGGCGGGATGAAGATAAAAATTACGCATGATCTTCTTTCTCAAATCAATGACCCCAGCCAGGGATAATGTCTCGGGGGTGGAAAATGGCATCGGCATCCCTCCGGCGACCTTTTCCCATATGTTAAAGGGAACCCTCCCCTCTTTAATCGCTTTCTCCAGGATCTCTGAACCGGGCACAAACCAGGTCAGGTGGAAATCGATATAATCCAACCCTGCCTCTTTTATGAATTTCTCGGTGAACTTGATGTCGGCCAAAGACTCTTCGCGTTCGGCCAGCATAAAACATCCTTCGGCAAAAATACCGTTTCTCTTGGTTTCTCTAACCGCCTTTATGATCTGGGAGTTGGTTATGGGTTTTTTCATAATTTTATTGCGGATGAACTCCGAGCCCGTTTCGATGCCAAATTTGATGTGCGTGCATCTTGCCATTTTCATTAAGCGCAGGAGGGCTTTATCCACGCAATCTATCCGGGTCAAACAGGTCCACTTTAATCTGTTTTTCCTCCTGATCAGCCTTTCGCAGATCAATTCTACCCTTTTCCTATCGTAAGTAAAGGTATCGTCGAGAATCTCCACATAGTCGAAACCCTGCCTTTGCATAAGGCCGAACTCCTCTGTGACATTTTCCGCGCTTCTTGCCCTGAAAGATCCCTTATTGGGCACCCCACAGAAGCTGCATTTGAAAACGCATCCTCTTGAAGTCACCGTGGAGGCGGCTTTACCCGCGAGCAACGGGGAATAAAACCTGCTCCTCCAAAGGTGGCGCGCCGGGAAGGGCAGCGCGTCCAGGTCTTCGATCATTTTAAGGGCATTGGCTCTTATCCCATTCCCTTCCCTTATCACAAGGTTGGGGATGCCTTCGAAATTACCGCCGTTATTCAAGAGCTCTTTAACCAGTTCCGGCAATGCTTGCTCGCCGTCCGAAACGACCCCAAAATCGGCATCAAGATAAATTACCGAATCCGGGCAATAGTTTACATGCGGTCCCCCGATAACGACTTTTATGTTTTTTGAATCCTTCTTTATCCGGCTTATCATTGTTTTGACAAAAGAGAGGTCAAAAGAGGTGACATATACCCCAATAACACGGGGGCTGGCTCGGCATATGGCCTCTGCCGCCCGGAGGATATCCCCTTTGAAAAGGGCTAAATCGACTATGCCTGCGTTTATTCCCTCCTTCTCCAGCGCGGCAGCCAGATATAAAAGCCCCAGGGGCGGACAGGCCCTTTCCTGCAATGCCCTGAGCAATAACGAACCCTGTTTAGAAAGATCGCCTGGCGGGCGAATGAGCATTACTTCCTGTTTAGAATACATACGGCAAAAAATCACCTATCCTTTCAAGAGGTATTTTTTCCTCGAATGGGCCTGAGCAATTCTCATCCCTGGAGACAAAATCGCGATAATGATTATACCTGAATGCTTTGCAGCCGCCTCCGCACATTTCAACCAGAGAACATTTTCCGCATTCCGCAGGCACGGATAAAAAACCCAGTAGATCTTTATTGCGGCTAGCCCTGTTCAGGATAGAATAAAATTTCTCATTTTTTATGTTCCCCAGGCTCAAATCCAGGAAAGGACAGGGGGTAACGTTGCCGTCGGATTTTATGCTGATCGTGCTCACAAAAGCCGAGCAGGCTTTAGGACGTTTATTCAATATCGACAATAGCTTGTTCTGATATTCCCTGCTTTTGTGGAACGCCCAGGATATCGCCTCCTGGAATTCCTTCTTATTGACCATGCATAGGCTGTCTTGGGGGCATTGCTTTATGTACGGGAAATACATTGTCTTGGCTCCCATCCCCTTGACGAACCGTTCGATACCGGCTAAATGCCCGGCATTATGAGGCAAGAGCACCGTGAAGCTATAGGTGGGTACGCCTGCCTCAATCAAGTTCTGCATACCTGCTATAGCCCTATCCCAGGAAAAACTCTCCCGGGTTATGCTATCATGGATATGCCCGTCGTAAGAATGAAGCGTTGCGATAACCGCCGCTATGCGCGAATTTTTTATCTTTATCGCGGTTTCACGGTTTATTAACATAGCGTTAGTAAATAGCAAAATCTTCTTTAGCTTCCTGCCGGCGTAATCGATAATCTCAAATATGTCTTCTCTTAAGAGAGGTTCCCCGCCGAGGATATGCAGATCTAAATTATGGCCAAAAATCTTTAGCTGGTCAATAAGGCGGAATATCTCCTCCCTCGTTAAAATGTTTCCCTTCCCCTCAAAATGACAGTAACAAGTTTTGCATTTCAAGTTACAACTGTTATTTACATGTAATTTCAGCGCCCGGTATTTAAAATTCATTGCGGCAAAGATTATTTTCCTGGCGGCATTGTGCACCGGGCTGTGCGAATCTACATGCCTGTATATAAATCGGTAAAAGGATTTCAACATTTTATCATTAAGCCTGCCCTGGTTACGGAGATTAAAAAAATAACTGACCCCGAGGCAGAAAAAGACTCCAACGACTTCATCTCTTCAGCGGTTCATAAATCCCTATCCAGGCCCCGTCATAATACCATTCCCGGATCCTCGAATAATGCTCATCAAACCATGACTTTACTTTGCGGCCGTTGGGCTCCAGGTTGCCGCTGCGCTTCCAGGATGAAGAAAACAGCCAGATTCTTCTGCCAGCGAGACCTTCAGGAGCGAACTTTTCCAGGTTAATAAATTTAAATTCATTCTTGAATCCATTTGATTTCATGGCCCCTATTTGGAATTCGAAAAATTCATCCCCCCCGGGGATAAAAAAATAGAACTTTGGTATCGCAGGATATTCTTTGGATTCATTTTCCAGGTAATGGCGGAAAATGTTCATGAACCCATAATTAGAAAACCCTATCGCATCCCCCTCTCTTCTATTTTTCAGAAAAATCTCAACGATGGGCCTAACGGGTCTTTTCAAAAAGACCATGGTATTGGCGCGCCGGTCCGGCAGGATATCCCTGTAATAGTTAAAAACCCCGAAGAGTACGCAGCCGATGACTAATACGATCACCAACAGCTTGAGCCAGGCGTGTTTTATGGAAACAACGCCCTTGGATAAAAGAATATAAATGAAGGGGGAGAAAATTATTAGATGGCGGTCAATATAAACGGGGAAGAATGCCTTTGAAAAAGTGAATATGAGGATTACGGGCGCAAGGCCGAACAGGAGCAAAGCCGTCAAAGGAACGGCTGGGATGCCAAAAGAGGCGTATAGGCAGAGTCCGAGTATAAGAGGCAGAATGCAAAGATAAACACTTTCTCCGGCATTATAACCCACGACAAAGTTTTTCAGCGTTTCAAGCATGGAGGCGGCATTAGCTGGAGGAGGAAGCCAGCTTTTGTAGCGCACTATAGCGAGCTGGTGCGCAAAAACGGGGAAAATAAAAATTAAAAATAACGCCGCAGGGGGCAAGAGGAAAGCCGCCCATCTGAAGAAAAGTTTACGCTGATATAAAATCAGAAGGAGCCCTTGAGGGATAAGGATGAACGCCGCATAATAAGTAGTAAACAGCAAAAGTAACGAAGAAAAAGAATACAACACCCAGCTTTTCGTGTCATTATTCTTAAACGATCTTAGGAAAAAATACGAGCTTGACAGGGAGAGAAGCAGCGAAAGAGTAAAAGCCCTGGCTTCCTGGCAATACCATATCTGGAAAGGCGACAAAGATAAAAAAACCGCTCCGAGCAGGGAGGTTTTGTGATCAAAAAAGATCCTGCTCAATTTATAGAGCAGGAATATTGACAACACCCCAAAGAACAGTGAAAGGAACCTGAGCGAAAATTCACTTTTCCCAAAGAGATCCGACCATTGCCGCAACAAAATGAAATACAAAGGGGGGTTTTTTTCAATGAAATTATTGATGAAATCCTGGCTGCCCCAGGAGTAAGGCTTGGAAATATAATCATATGTAATGATTTCATCGAACCAGAGGTCATGCTTGCCCAGATCGTGCAGGCGTAAGGCGAAACCAACGACCAGTATCGCCAAAAGGGCCAGATTAACCGCCAATTTACCCTTAAATAACAACCGCACTTCTTCCCTTCTCATATCTAACGGGAGATCTCCCCGCTCTGATTGATTCTAAAAATGCCTCCCCCGGTAATTTCCGCAAGAAGTTCTTTGTATATTCCCAGCATGCAGTTCCTGTATTCATCGGGAATATTTAAGGCTTTTTCCGCAATGCCGCGGCAATATCCGCATTCATCGCAATTGCCCTGACGGCACCTTCCTGCCGCGAAGAAATCAAGAAATCCCCCCAGCTTATTGTTATCTAAGCGCACAGGTTCATCTCTCGGAATAACAGCGAGGAAACGGCGTAATTTAAAAATGTCCAGCTTAAAAGGATGGGAGAAGAATTTTATTTTTTTCCAAACATGTCTCCCGTGGTTCATCAGGCTCTTTGAATGGCCGGGGAATAAATCCATAAGGTTCCCGTCATATTTTCCCGCGGTATAAGCCCCGACGATGCGCCGGATATCTTCGCTGTTCATGCCCCTTTCCGACAATTTTAGCGAATTTATTCCCGCACTTTCGTAATAATGCAGGTCCTCGGGGCGGATCCAACATGAAGCGATCAATCTCCAGGGTTCAAGAAGCGCAAGATAAACGCAAGAGTACATGCAGTAATCGATGAAAAATTCCCCATTAATGCCGTTTGAATTTGAAGAATGGCTTAGGGAGGAATAGTGGTAATCTGCAAAGGGGCAGCCGATCAAACACCTGGTATTCGCGTAAAGCTGCAACCCGCATTTTACCGTCTGCCTGATCTTCCTCAGGGCGTTGAAGTCGCGGTTAACGCTCCAGGGGGAAAGCGCGATCTCATCAGCCCCCAGATCTTCCCAGTATTTTGCCTGCGCGGCATTGGATACCTGCGCGCATACCGACACCTTGGTTTTAAAATGCGGGTAACATTTCCTGACCAACTCCAACAGGTACGGTATGCTTACGGTAACAGTATCGGCCCCCGCGACCGCCAACCAATCAAGAAACCTTCTTATTCTTTTCTGCCCGACGATTGACCATTCGCTATTGCCTAAGCAAGTGGCGTTTAACAGATAGTTGAACTTCAGGCCATACCGGTGAACCGTGCGGATATATCGCTTCGCCCCGGACATGGTAATGTGGGGCATAATAAATGCGGGCCGGCCTCCCCCCACGGGATCACTATCCAATTTCCCGTAGATCTCGACAACTTTGGATTTATTGAGGCTCCCCAATAAATCAGTTTGCCAATTTGTGGGCACGCAGAGTCTCATAAAACCTTCTTATTTCTTCGGCTATCTCCGCCGCTTTTTCAGGCTTGAGCGCGTAGGATATCGGCAGAGAAATTATCTCTTCATAAATCCTCTCGCAAACGGGAAAATCCCCTTTCCTGTAACCAAGATGCAGAAACTCCCGCCTTAAATGCAACGGGATATCGTAAAAGATCTTGGCTTCTATCCCCTTGGATAGCAGATGCCGCAACAGGCCGCCCCTATTCTCGGCCATGATCGTATAATTGCGAAAAGAGCTTGCAACATTGCTTTCTGGCCGCGGCAAGACTATTTCCGGAATACCCGCGAGCAAAGAAGAATAAACACCCGCCAGGCTCCTCTTTTTTTCCAGTATTTCATCTATATGGCGCAATTTCACTTTTAAAAACGGGATATGGACGACATCTAAAGAAGCGGGGGTCTTCAGGCTCTTCAACGTTTCCTTGTCGTTAAAAAAAGCCTCGCGCAGCTTTTCCACCTTCTTTACCACAGCCGTTTCCGAAGTGATAATCATCCCTCCGTCCCCCAGGCCGCTGACGATTTTGGTGGGATGAAAGCTAAAACAGCCTGCCTCTCCAAAGCTGCCCACGGGTCTACCCTCAAAAGAAGCCCCTTGAGCCTGGCAGCAATCTTCAACCACGCGGATCCCGTGTTTCTTCGCCAATACACAGATTTCCTTTATCCGGCAGGGCAGGCCGTATAGATGCACGGGGAGGATGGCCTTGACTCGCGGCGATATTTTCTTTCCTATTTCAGCGGGGTCTATATTGAAATCTTTTCCGATATCCGCGAAGACGGGAACAGCCCCTATGTCCGAGATAGAAAGCGCGGTGGCGATATAAGTATGCGGAGTGGTTATCACCTGGTCCCCCGGGCCTACTCCCAGCGCGGTCAGGGAGAATGAAAGTGCCGCCGTTCCCGAAGAGGTAGCCAAGGCGTAGGGGCAGGCGAAATAATCCGAGGATTGAGCCTCGAATTCCTTCCGGTAAACTTCAAATTCGCAGAGATCCCTTAGCTTTAGGGCCTTTTCCAACTCATCCGCGATCTCGTCAATGAAGAGGACGTTCTCCTCCGCGAAATCGTCAAAGGTTATTTTTATTAAGGCCCGCTTATATTTCTTAGCGCGCGCTTTCAGCAAATTAAGGGCCTGCGATATGCCTTTAAGATAAACCGTCGTCATAATGATATCCTGCGCTCTCTCCTTAAGATCTCGAGAAGAAAGGCCAGCGCGTATGCCAGGTGAATAGTGGGAAAAATAAACAGTAAAATGAAGAATATGCGAAGATCTCTTTTTTTAAAGGATATTAGCGAAGAAAAAAATATATCCATGACCGGGTAAATCATTAAAATGCTCCAATATAGCCGGGACTTTATGAAGGGGGCGGCCGCCAGGCAAAGCAGAAGGATCACAGGCAGGAAGTGAACCGGGTTTATATAGCTCGGGAAGGACTTGAATATCTGAACGCGGCCTTTCCCATAAGTAAATATCTGCTTGAAAAATTCGCCATAGGTAGCCCTTCTTTCATGAAAAACTTCAAGCCGCGGTATATACATGGCTTTATAACCCAGCCTGGCTAACCTTGCCAACAAAAGATTCTCCTCCGCCGCACTAAAGTTGTCCGGGAAACGCATATCCGTCTTAATGAATATATCTTTTTCCGCGGCGAGATTGCACAATATCAATCCTGACTCATCCACCAGCCTCTCTTGGCCGGACTTTTTATACCTCCGGCTTATCCATAGTGTGCCAAAAAAAGAGGCCAGGGCGAAACCCTGGCATTGCTGGAACAAGGAACTGCCGGGCATGTTCAAATTGGGCCCCCCGATAATGGAAATATCCCGGAATGAGCGGAACTTATCGGCGATCAAAGTAAATACGTCATTCTTTATTAGGACGTCATCATCCAGAAAATACAGAATCCTGCCGTTTGAATTTTTTATCAGAAAATTCCTTGCCTCTCCCCTGTTTAACCCCGGGGTTTTGAAGTAACGCACGTCGGGACGAAGGGCGGAAAAATCATTCACCAAAGATTCGGTCTCTTTGTCCTCGCCGTTTATCAACACCAGCGTTTCCGTTTTTTCGGCTTGAGCGAATTTTACAATGCTCTCCAGCAGCCTCTTCAGCTTGGCCGGCCTTCTGTTAGAGACTATTAATACGGAAATCTCCTTCATTTTAAATTTACTTTCGTGATTTCAGCTCCCGCTGACCAGACCGCATTCCCCGCGGCTCCGGCGGAAAAATAAACCCTGCCGCCGGGTGGGCCTGAAAGGGAGGCAGCTGTATTATTAAGATAGGGGCGTATAAAAATTAATCCTCTTAAAACGATCTTGGGGACGACAAAAAGATGAGCCTTATTTTTACGCAAAACAGCGATAAGCCGTAATTGAAGCTACTATTGTGTCTCGGGGACCAAAGGGCCGATGTAGGTTATCTTCCACGTGTCTTCCTCTTTTGCCAAATGGACTGAACGGGCAAGATGGCCGCCCTCCTTTTTCCCTCCCTCAACAAGAGAACCCCCCCAATCATAATCAACTACTCCCGTTGCCTTACCGTCTTTGATGGACACATTTCCAGTTTGGATATTGTAGATGGAATAGTTAATGAATTTCTCGGAATTCCGC
>JAQUME010000002.1 GCA_028718245.1 Candidatus Omnitrophota bacterium | reverse complement strand
TGAACGAGGTCTCTCTTACCGAGGCGATCAAGGTCAATGTCCCTGTTGAGGCCAAAGGCGAGGCTGTCGGCGTCAAACAGGAGGGCGGCTCATTAGAGCACATACTCTGGGAGATCGAGGTGGAGTGTCTTCCGACGAATATCCCCAAGAATATAGAGGTGGATGTCAGCGCCTTAAAAATGGGGGATGCTATTCACGTAAAGGATATAGTTTTACCTGCCGGGGTCAAGGTCTTGAATGACCCGTCAGGGATCGTCTTGCATGTGGCTGCTCCAATGAAAGAAGAAGTGCCGGTAGAAGCTGTTGAAGGGGAGGAAAAGCAGGAACCCGAAGTGATCAAAGAAAAGAAGGAGGTTCCTGAAGAAGGCAAGACAGCAGAAGAACCCAAAGAAAAAGAGAAAGAAAAGAAGTGAAGTTGATCGTAGGTTTGGGGAATCCGGGTTTGCTCTACGCGGGTTCGCGGCATAATATCGGATCCTCGGTGATCAAATCGTTAGCCCGTTCTTTAAAAGTCAGCCTTAAAAGAGACCGTTCGGTTTTTTCCGTAACCGGAACCGGCTCACTCGGCAGGCACAGCATAATATTGGCCATGCCGCAGGCCTTTATGAATTTAAGCGGTGTCGCGGTCAAAGCCCTGCTTAAGAAATACAAGGTTGCTTCCGAAAACCTTCTGGTAGTCTGCGACGACCTGGATCTTGAGCCGGGTAGGATAAAGATCAGGCCTGCCGGGACAAGCGCAGGCCACAGGGGCCTTGAGTCGATCATTGAACAGATCGCTACACGGGAGTTCCCGCGCCTTCGCGTCGGGATAGGCAGGCCGCCGGGATCAATGGATGCCGCCGAATATGTTCTTAGGGGTTTTTCAAGGAGAGAAAAACCGCTGATCGAGGAGGCAAGAGAAAGAGCGGTCAGCTGCGTACTTAGCTGGGTGGAAAAGGGGATAGAAGAGAGCATGAATATGTTTAACTCTAAGGAGATCAAATGAATAAGTATGAAGCAATGGTGATCGTCAAACCGGATTTATCCGACGAAGATAAAAAGGCGTTATTCAAGCAGATCGACGACGCCATAATCAAGTATAAAGGCCAGGTCACCCAATCAGGGGTCTGGGCCGAGAGGCGCAAGATGTGTTTTCCGATCAATAAGTTCGGGGAAGGGGTCTATTATCTGGCGGCTTTTACCGCGCCCTCTGAGGCGATCAAGGATATCCGCCACGCCTACAAGCTTAATGAAAATATATTAAGGGTACTTTTTACCAGAATGGATGCTTAAGGAGAATCTATATGGCCAGTTATAATAAAGTATTGTTAATGGGCAACCTCACTAAGGACCCGGAATTACGCTACACTCCGCAGGGAACGGCGGTAGCCAACCTGCGCCTGGCGGTGAACCGCAAGTACCGCACCAAGGAGCAGGAATTAAAAGAAGAGGTCTGTTTTATTACGGCAGTGGTCTGGAATAAGCAGGCAGAGACCTGTAACCAGTACCTGCATAAAGGAAGTGCCGTATTCGTCGAGGGAAGGCTGCAGTCCCGCTCCTGGGAGGATAATACCGGCGCCAAGCGCTCGGTGATCGAGGTCAGGGCAGAGCGGGTGCAGTTCATGGGAGCGCCCTCGGGTAGAGCACAAAGCAGCCAGCAGCCGGTCCAGGCGCAGTCAGGGCCAGAGCAGCCGGGGTTAGAGCCCAGCAGTGAATTAACATGGTTAGCAGAAAGCGAGGAAGAAGCGAATGAAAGTTAAGACCAGGGGTTTTGGAAAAGACAAGAAGATCATCAAGAAAAAGAAGGACCTGCACGGCCCGGTGAGAAAGAGGTTCTGCAGGTTCTGTGCGGATAAATTAGGCAGCATAGACTATAAGGACATAAAGCGGCTTGAGGTCTTTATTACCGAGAGAGGCAAGATCGTATCCAGCCGTTTTTCCGGTAATTGCGCCAGGCACCAGAGAAGGATCAGAGAGCTGATCAATAAGGCCAGATTTCTTTCGCTTATTCCTTATACCCGCTAAAACTATGGAAGTTATCCTGAAAAAGGATGTGGAAAAGATAGGCAAGGCAGGCACGGTGGTAAAGGTCAAAGAAGGCTTTGCCAGGAATTTTCTTTTTCCCCATAACCTGGCTGTACCGGCGACAGGAGAGGCCTTAAAAAAGCTCGAGCATGAGGCCAGCTTAAAGTCCGCGCAAAACGCTAAAGCCAAAGAAGAGGCCATAGGCCTGCAGCAGCGCTTGAGCGCGCTATCCCTGAGCATCTCGGCGCTTACCCAGGAAGATGAAAAATTATACGGCAGCATAAACGTAAATGATATCTCCTCTGCGCTTAAAGAGGAGGGTTTTGTCGTAGATAAAAATCTCATTGACCTGCCTGAACCGATAAAATCTTTAGGGGCCTATGAAATTCCAATAAAGCTGCATCCGGAAGTAATTGCCAAACTTAAACTATGGGTAGTCAAAAAATAATATCTCCGCAGGACGTGATCCTGGATAAGCTGCCGCCGCAGAATCTTGAGGCGGAGATGGCTGTCCTTGGTTCTATGCTCCTGGATGAAGAGGCGGTATCCGTGGCCGTTGAGAAGCTGGATGCCGGCTGTTTTTACAAAGATACGCACAGGAAGATATTCCAGGCGATAAGCGACCTTTTTAATGCCAATAAAGCGGTGGACCTGATCACCCTTATCGACGCCTTAAAGCAGGACGGCTCCCTTGACGCTGTCGGCGGGGCCAGCTTCCTTACCTCCCTGGCCAACGCAGTGCCTACCTCGGCCAATATCAACCATTATGCCAATATCGTCCGCGAGAAATATATATTAAGGACATTGATCAATAATTCAACCAAGGTGATCACCCTCTGCCATGAAAGCCAGGGCAATATCGCCGAGATCGTAGATTCAGCCGAACGGCTTATCTTTGAGGTCAGCGACCGGAAAAACCAGGGTACTTACCTGCACTTAAAGGAGATCGTCAAGGATTCCATTGAGACGATCGACAGGCTTTATCAGAATAAGGCGCATGTGACCGGTATCCCCACAGGGTATGTGGATTTTGATATTAAGACTGCCGGCTTACAGCCTTCGGACCTGATCATCATTGCCGGCAGGCCTTCAATGGGCAAAAGTGCTTTTGCTTTAGGGATAGCCGAATATGCCGGGGTGATCGAAAAGGTGCCTACTGCGGTATTTAGCTTAGAGATGTCCAAGGAGCAGCTGGTGCAGAGGATGCTTTGCTCCCACGCGCGGGTGGATGCGCATAAAGTCAGGACCGGGTATCTTGCTACCAGCGACTGGCCGCGCCTGACCGCAGCCGCAGGCAAACTCTCCGAGGCCCCTATCTATATTGACGATACGCCGGCGATCTCCGTAATGGAGCTGCGCGCCAAGGCCCGGCGTTTGAAATCGCACCACGGCATAAAATTGATCATCCTGGATTACATGCAGCTGATGCGCGGTTCAGCTATGAATATGGAGAGCAGGCAACAGGAGATCTCCGAGATATCGCGCTCGCTTAAGGCGTTGGCGCGCGAGCTGAATGTACCGGTCATTGCCATCAGCCAGCTTTCCCGCGCGGTAGAGTCGCGCACCGACCACCGGCCGCAGCTTTCGGACTTAAGGGAATCCGGGGCTATCGAGCAGGATGCCGATGTAGTCGTGCTTATTTTAAGGGAGGAGTATTATAATCCTTCGCCCGATAATCAGGGGGTAGCCGAGGCGATCATTGCCAAGCAGCGTAACGGCCCGGTAGGATCAATGAAACTGGCCTTTATCAAGGAATTTACCAGGTTTGATAACCTGGCCCGGGTAGAATAATTTGTTTGATTTAGGGGTATCGCTCCTATATAATAAATATAAATGCGCAGATCAATCTCAATATTTTTAACCGCTTTTTTCCTCCTCGGCGCAGGTTTTCCCGCTTTTGCCGTAGAAGATACCCCTTCGGCTCCGGAGGCCTTAAAAAACGTTACCGCCATAGAAGTCAAGGGCAATAAGGCCATCTCTACCAACGTCATCGTTTCCAAGATGAAGACGCGCATCGGCTCACCCTACCAGGAAAATATTATCAGCGACGATTTAAAAAGGCTTTATCTCCTCGGTTTCTTCAGCGATATAAAGATCGACACACAGGATTATAAGGACGGCCTGAAAGTTATCGTCACGGTTTCTGAAAGGCCGATCATTGAAAAGATCAGCTTTTCCGGGATCAACCGGATTACCCTCAAGGATGATAAATTAAAGCAGCAGCTGAAATCCCGGGAAACGCAGTATCTGGATTATCCCTCCCTGACCGAAGATGTGCGTACATTACAGAAGATGTATGAAAAGATGGGCTTCAGCCAGGCGGATATTACCTATAAGGTAGATGTTGACCCCCAGACGAACAAGGCCAAGGTATATTTTAATGTCATAGAGGGCAGGAAGGTGCGCATCAAGGATATCATTGTCGAGGGGAACAAATCCTTCTCTAGCGGGCGCATCCTGAAGCTATTGAAGACCAAGCGCGCCTGGTTTTTTAACGCCGGGGTCTTAAAGGATGAGGTGCTCAAGGAGGATATGGAGCGGGTAAAATCATTCTATCAGCGCGAAGGCTTCACGGATGTTAAAGTTGATAATGAAGTAAAGGCCGATCCAGCCAAAAACTATTTGTTGTATATCACGATCAAGATCACCGAAGGCAAGAAATATCTTGTGGGCTCGGTTATCGTGCGGGGCAATAAGGATATCAGTGAAAAAGAGATCTTAAGCCGCCTGACCGACTGCGTCCCGGGAAAGGTTTACAGCGCGGAGGCGATGAAGAGCGATATCATCAATATCCAGGGCCTGTATTTTGACCGCGGTTATATTTCGGCGCAGGTCCAGGAGACGACCATCGTGAACCCGGATACCGGCCGCGTGGACATAACCTACGCGATCACCGAAAACCAGGTTGCCTACGTGGATAAGGTCAAGATACGCGGGAATATCAAGACCAAGGATGTGGTTGTGCGCAGGGAGATGAGGATCCATCCGGGGGATAAATTTGACGGCGAGAAACTGCGCCGCAGCAAAGAGCGGCTGCAGAACCTGGGGTATTTCGACGAAGTAAGCTACGATACCGAGGAAACAAAGGAGCCGGATAAGAAGAATCTGGTCGTGGATGTGAAAGAGACCAAGACCGGGTCATTCAGTTTCGGCGGCGGTTACTCCACGGTCGACCAGTTCGTGGGTTTTGTGGAGGTAGAGCAGAAGAATTTTGACTGGAAGAACTGGCCCTACTTTACCGGCGCAGGCCAGGACCTGAAAATCCGCGCCTCCGTCGGAAATTTGAGCAACGGTTATGAGTTGAGCTTTACCGAGCCCTGGCTCTTTGATTATCCTGTTTCTTTCGGTTTTGACCTCTACCGCCGCACGCACAAGCGGGATTCCGACGTAGGGTACGGTTATGACGAAAAGATCACAGGCGGAGACCTGCGCCTGGGCAGGGAATTATCGGAATACCTGCGGGCGGATATCATGTACCGCTTAGATGAAATAGATATCAGCAATCCTTCGGATGATGCCACTAATGACTTGAGGGATGAGGTGGGCAAGAACGTAGTCAGCACTATTTCCCCGAGCCTGACCTTTGACTCAAGGGATAATGTCTTTGAGCCCAGGAAAGGTAACCTGGTGACTGCGGGCTTTGATTTTGCCGGCGGCCCGGTAGGAGGGGACAAGGATTACTGGAAATTCACCGGCCGGGCTTCGCATTATTTCCCCATGCCCCGGGGAGCTGTGCTTGAGGTAAGAGGCAGGGTCGGCTTGGCTGATCCCTACAAGAACACCAAAAAAATACCTATTTACGAGAGATTTTTTGCCGGCGGCGCGTACACTATTAGAGGTTATGAAGAAAGAAAGGTCGGCCCGCTTGACCCCGGCTCTAATGATCCTTTGGGCGGCGACGCCATGGCAGTGGGCAACATAGAATATACTTATCCCTTATTCAGCTTCTTAAAAATAGCGGCTTTCTATGATGTAGGTAATGTGTGGGAAAAACTGGGGGATATTTTTTCAAACAAGGATACAACCAGCCCGCTTAACACCGGGCGCCTTAAATCCGGCATAGGCTTAGGGCTTCGTATCAAGACCCCCATCGGGCCGATAATGCTGGATTACGGTATACCTTTGGATAAACTTCCCGGCGAAAAAGACCGCGGAGACGGCAGGTTCCACTTCAGCGCCAGCCACGGGTTTTAAGATCAGTAGATAGTAGGTAGTAGGTAGAATGTAGGCCGATTAGAGATAGAAAAATATTCAAAATAAACATATAAGGAGGAGACAAGATGAGAAAGGCAGCGGTGGTTTTAGGGGGCGTGATCTTTTCTTTGGTTTTATTCCTGGGTTCTGCGCAGGCAGCGGATAAATTCGGCTATATCGACCTGAGCCGGACTTTTAGCGAATACAAAAAAACCAAGACATACGACAAGAGCTTAAGCGACAAGGAAAAAGTTTATACCGATGAACGGGATAAGAAGGTCGAGGAGTTAAAGTCCTTTCAGGATAAAATAAACCTGCTCAACGATAAGCAGAGGGAAGAAAAACAGGGGGAGCTTCAGGCCAAGGCAAAAGCCCTGCAGGAATACGACCAGAAAAAGCAGGCAGAGCTGCGTAAAGAGCAGGAAGAGAGAATGAAGGAGATCCTCAAGGATATCGAAGAGGCGGTGAAGAAGTATTCCGAGAAGGAAGGCTACACCATGGTTTTTAATGACCGGGTCCTGGTCTATCAGTCCAAAAACATGGATATTACCAGCCAGATCATTGATATATTGAATAAAGGTAAATAGCAGGTCCTCAATGCAGAAAACACTCAAAGAGATAGCGCGGCTCATTGACGGCAAGGTAGTCGGCGACGGCAATATCCTCATCACCGGCGCTTCGGGGATCAAGGAGGCCGCAGAAGGCGATATTACTTTTTTGGCTAACCCCAAGTATATGCCGCTTATGGAGAAAACGCGCGCCGCGGCAATTATTACCTCGGAGGAAGCGCAGAAGACCTCTAAGCCGATCATCCTGACCGCGAATCCCTCCCTGGCATTTGCCAAGGTCATCTCTCTGATCACTCCCGATGAAGCCGGCCATCCCAAGGGCCTGGATTATACCGTAGTCATGGGTAAGAATGTCACTCTGGGCAAGGATGTGGCTATCGGGCCTTACGCGGTCATCGGGGACAATGTGACCATAGGGGATAATACCATAATTTATGCCGGCTGTTTCGTCGGCCACCACACCAGGATCGGAGCCAATACTTTAGTCTATCCGCACGTATCCATACGGGAGCGCGTCTCTATCGGCAGCCGGGTGATCATCCATTCCGGGACCGTGATCGGTTCCGATGGTTTTGGTTTTGCCACCATCAAAGGCCTGCACCACAAGATCCCCCAGGTGGGGACGGTTGAGATCTGCGATGATGTGGAGATCGGGGCCAATGTCACTATCGACCGGGCGCGTTTTGATAAAACAGTCATAGGCCGCGGGACCAAGATCGACAACCTTGTTCAGATCGCCCATAATGTGATCATCGGAGAGAACTCTCTGATCGTCGCCCAGGTGGGCATATCCGGCTCTACCATTATCGGCAATAACGTTACTTTAGCCGGCCAGGCCGGACTCGTGGGCCATATTACCGTCGGAGACAATGCCGTGGTGACCGCGCAGTCAGGAGTGAGTAAATCTGTCCCTCCTGATACCATGGTTTCAGGCTATCCGGCCCGGCCCTTTATGACCTCGCAAAGAGTCAATGCCAGCCTGCAAAACCTGCCTAAGCTGTTCGACCTGGTCAAGGAATTGAAGAAGAAGATCGAAGAGCTGGAAAAAAAGTTAGAAAAAAAATAAATGGAAAAACAGAGGACTATTCTTAAAGAGGTCGCGCTATCCGGCGCAGGCATCCATACGGGTAATAAGGTCAACATTACCTTAAGGCCCGCTCCGGCAGATTCCGGGGTGGCCTTTATCCGCGCGGATATCCAGGGCTCTCCCAGGATAAAAGCCGATGTAGCGTCATTGTATTCTTCTCCTAAATTCAGCCGCCGCTCTTCTATCGGTGGTGAGGGAGCCGAGGTGCAGACCGTGGAGCATCTTATGGCAACCCTCTCCAGCTTAGGGATAGATAATATTGACGTGGAAATAGATTCTAACGAACTTCCCGGATTAGACGGAAGCGCGGTGAATTTTGTGGAGGCGGTTGAAAAAGCCGGGATCAAAGAGCAGGATAAAGAGAGGTATGTCTATGCGGTCAAGGGGTCTATCTCGGTCGAGGAAGGGGGCTCTTCCATCACCATTGTCCCTTCTAAAGAATTCAAGGTTTCCTATACCTTAAACTATGACCATCCTCTGCTTGAGGCGCAATTCCTGGAGATAACCGTCAGCCCGGATTCCTTTAAGAGCCAGATCGCCCCTGCGCGCACCTTTTGTCTTGAGACGGAAGCAGCTGAATTGCAAAGCCAGGGCCTGGGCCTGGGGGCCAATTACGAGAATACCCTGGTCGTCGGCAAAGAAGGGGTGATCAGGAATCGTTTGCGTTTTAAGGATGAGTTTGTCAGGCACAAGATACTTGACCTGATCGGGGATCTTTATCTGGCCGGCTGCCCTATCAAAGGCCATGTGATCGCCTTAAAAAGCGGGCATTCCCTGAATTTAAAGGCCGCGGCCAAACTTTATGAGGGTAGAATGAAAAACAAAGGAGCCGATTCTATGGATGGAGCTTTGGATATCAATGAGATCATGAAGATCCTGCCGCACCGCCAGCCCTTTTTGTTCGTTGACCGGATAACCCACCTGGAAAAAGGCAAGCGCGCGGTGGGGTACAAAAATGTGACCATAAACGACTATTTTTTCAAAGGCCACTTTCCGGGACGCCCGGTCATGCCGGGAGTACTTATCCTTGAGGCCATGGCCCAGGTCGGCGGGGTGATGATGCTGGCGAGTACCGAGAACCGCGGGAAGCTTGCTTTCTTTATGGCCATTGACAACGCTAAATTCAGGAAGACGGTCCTGCCCGGGGACCAGCTGGTTTTTGAGGTTCAGGCAGGCAAGATGCGTTCAAAGATCGGTTCTGTGCACGGTAAGGCCCTGGTTAGTGGCAAAGTGGTAGCCGAGGCAGACCTGATGTTCGCCTTAGTTGAGAATTAAATATGAAGATACATCCCAGCTCAATAGTTTCGCCAAAAGCAAAATTAGCCGATAGTGTCAGCGTCGGAGCTTTCAGCGTGATCTCCGATAATGTGGTTATCGGAGCTGATACTAAAATCGGCAGCCACTGCGTGATCGAAGGCAACACTACTATCGGCAAGGGCTGTGAAATATTCACCGGTGCCGTAGTCGGCAGCCGTCCCCAGGACCTTAAGTTTAAAGGCGAGAAAGTTTTCTTAGAGATCGGCGATAATAATATCATCCGCGAATATTGCACCCTTAACCCGGGGACGCAAGATGGCGGAAAGACGGTTGTAGGAGGCAATAACCTGCTTATGGCTTATTCGCATATTGCCCATGACTGCGTGGTGGGTAATGGCTGCGTATTGGCCAATAACTGCACCCTGGCAGGCCATGTGACTATTGAAGATAAGGCAGTGGTCGGCGGCATCGTCGCCATCCACCAGTTCGTCAGGATAGGCAAACTTTCGATCATCGGCGGATGCTCCAAGGTGGTCCAGGATATCCCCCCGTTTTCTACCTGCGACGGCCACCCGGCGCGCGTATATGGCTTGAACCTTATCGGCTTAAGGCGTAATGGCATCTCCAATGATTCCATCAGAAAGATCGACCAGGCCTTTAAGATATTCTTTAACTCCGGCCTCTCCCTGAAACATGCTTTGGAAAAGGCGGAAAAGGAGACGGAGAAGACCGAAGAGATATTGTACCTGGTGAATTTTGCCAGGAGTTCAGAGCGCGGCATCTCCCGCTCCGCCAGGTAGCTCCAGATAGGGACGTTCTTAAACCCAAAGCAGGGACGTTTCTGAAACCAATCGGAAGGGTGTCCCCATCTAAGGGGCGAAGATTATGGAAAAGATAGGTTTGATCGCCGGGAACAGAAAATTTCCCCTGCTTTTTGCCGCCAGCGCCAGGAAAAAAGGCTGCTGTATCGTCGCTGTTGCCATCAAAGGGGACACCTCCCCGAAATTAAGCAATCTCGTTGATAAAATATACTGGCTGAAGCTGGCTGATTTCCCCAAGATGTTCGATATCTTCAGGGCCGAAGGGGTTAATAATGTAGTTATGGCCGGACAAGTCAGCCCCCGCAGGTTATTCAGCGGGGAGATCAATAAAAGCGAAGAATTAAAGCAGATATTAGCCAGCTTGAGGGACAAGAAGGCCGATACTCTTTTCGGCGCGGTAGCCCAGCGCCTGGAGGAAGCTGGGCTCAATCTTCTGGACTCCACCACATTTATCGACGAGCATCTGCCTAAAAAAGGCACCCTTACTAAACGCGAGCCGGATTTTGACACCTGGGAGGATATTTATTTCGGCCTAGGCCTGGCTAAGGCAGTGGCTAGTTTGGATATCGGCCAGACAGTGGCGGTCAAATCCAAGGCCATTGTCGCGGTTGAAGCCCTGGAGGGGACGGACAATCTGATCCGCCGGGCAGGGAAGATATCCCGGGGTAGGTTTGTGCTCGTCAAAGTGAGCAAGCCAAACCAGGATATGCGTTTTGATATCCCTGTCGTGGGGTTAAATACCGTAAAAAACCTTGCTAAAGCAAAGGCCGCCTGTCTTGCCTTTGAGGCAGGCAAAACTCTTTTCATAGATAAAGAGGCAAGCATCAGTCTGGCGGATAAAAAAGGCATTTCCATAATCGCGGTTTAAAACAAAAGCCTTGACAGTACCTGATTGTGGTGCAAAAATAATCATATGAAGAAAGCAAATAAAAAGGAGGGAGCTATGCCACGGGTAGCCAGCGGAACAAAGCCGACAGAGTTCAAATTATACGCCCCTGAAGCCAAGAAGGTCGTGCTTGCGGGAAGTTTCAACAAATGGGATGAGAAGAAATTACTCGCCAAGAAGGACAGCAAGGGCACCTGGTTAGTTAAATTGGGCTTGAAACCGGGAAGATATGAGTATAAATTTATCGTAGATAATTGCTGGATGAATGACCCGCGCTGCACCTCATGCGTAGCCAATGCGTTAGGCTCGCATAACTGCGTGGTCGAGGTAAAATAAATATCCTTTTTCGCGTTAAAACAAAGTTTAGGGCGCTCACTTAGAAATAGGTAGCGCCCTAATGTTAAATAAAAGCTTATGGTGTTCAAATACATCTACGGACCGATAAAATCGCGCAGGCTCGGCCTTTCTCTGGGTTTAAGCTTAAGCCCAGGCAAGACCTGTAACCTCAACTGCATATATTGTCAGTGGGGCAGGACCTCGGCAACCGTTTCCGGCAGGAGAGAATACGCCGACCCGGATGAGATCATCGCCGAACTGAAATTGTGGCTGCGGAAAAATCCCAAGACAGCCAAAGAACTTAAGTTCGTCACTTTCTCCGGACTGGGAGAGCCGACTTTAAATACGCAGATCGGGAAATTGATCAGGCGGGTGAGGAGCCTTACCAGCCGCAGTATCGCCGTGATCACCAACTCCACGCTCTTGGGGAATCCCCGGGTGCGTAAAGCGTTGATGGGAGCGGACCTGGTTGTCCCTTCCCTGGATGCGGTTGATGAAAAGATATTCAGGCGCATCGACCGGCCGAATCCGGCCATAAAGCTGAATAAGATGATCTCCGGTTTGATATCTTTTGGTAAGGAATTCCGCGGCAAGCTTTGGCTTGAGATAATGCTCGTCTCCGGCGTGAATGACGGCATCGGGCATATCAATAAATTAAAAAGTGTGATCCGGGCCGTAAACCCGGATAAGATCCAGCTTAACTCGCCTGTGCGCAAAACCGCCGAAAAAGATGTCCTTTGTGTCCCCAGGGCTAAGCTTGAAAAGATCAAAAAGATCCTGGGTAATAAAGCGGAGATAATATAAAAATGCGCTCGTAGCTCAATGGATAGAGCGCTAGCCTTCGGAGCTAGGCGTTGGGAGTTCGACTCTCCCCGAGCGCGATAGCATATTTTGGAGGCAATGGATAAGGCAAAAATGAGAAATAAAAGAAGAACTACAACCGCTTTTAAAGACCTGCTCGTTATTTTTATTATTACAATTATCATATTTATTATTTCATATTTCTTCAATGTATTCGTCTATCTTATGAGGTTATTCCAGGAGAACCCTAAAGCAATAACCTGGATAGACGAAATTATAGTCGGGCTTATAACCTTAAGCGTGAGCTTTGCCGTTTTCTCCTGGCGCAGATGGCTGGAGCTGAAGAAGGAGACAGCTCTGCGCCTAAAACTGCAGGAGGAGCTTATCCGGATCGCCGAAACCAAGGCCGAAACCGAGCGGATAATCAGCAAGCAGCTTCACTGCGAGGTTGAAGAGCGCAAGCGCACCTAAGGAGGTAAAAATTGTTTGAGCGGATAATAAAACACAAATACTTTTTCCATTTTGCGGCGGTTTTAGTTATTTTAACCACAACCATTCTATTTATCATTTTTAGCGGCACCTCAAACTAGGATACCTCAACGCCGGTAAATTGAAGTATTGCTCCTTGCAAAATACAATAATTTAGGTTAAAATAGAAAATCAAATTTAAGCTTAGGGCCATTAGCTCAATTGGCAGAGCAGGACACTCTTAATGTCAAGGTCGGTGGTTCGACTCCACCATGGCCCACCATTTTTTATTTACCCTACCTAAAAAAGCGGTGAAAAACTACGAACTGTTAGAGCATACCGCGGATATTGGAATAAGGGTCAAAGCAAGCGACCTGGCAGGCTTGTTTAAGAGCGCCGGCCTGGCCATAACCGATATCTCCGCCGAGAAACTAAAAACCCAATACCCGGAAAAGCATAAGATCGTAATTGACCAGAAAGCGGATAACGTTGAGGAGCTTTTTTTCAACTGGCTCAATGAACTGCTGTCGGCAGGCGCCGCAGAAGGCCTCATCTTTGAAGATATCCAGATAAACCAGATCAATGAGAACTTTATTGACGCCATCGCCATCGGAAGCGACATAAGGAATTACAAGGTAAATACCGAGATCAAGGCGGCAACCTACCACCAGCTTAAAGTCCAAAAAACAGACCTCCTCTGGCAGGCAGAGGTGATCTTCGATGTCTGAAGGCAAGATGCCCGATAATATCCCTCTGGAAAAAATTGACGATTTTCGCTGGCGTATCCCCCGCAGCTATAAGCCGGGTATGCGCGTAGACGGATTGATCTATGCTGATGAGAAGCTGTTAAAGGATATCCGTCAAGACAAGGCATTAGAGCAGGTGGCTAATGTCGCTTTTTTGCCGGGCATTGTGAAGGCCTCCATGGCAATGCCGGATATTCACTGGGGATACGGATTTCCGATAGGGGGAGTGGCGGCTACTGATCCTGAAAAAGGAGGGGTAGTTTCTCCCGGCGGCGTGGGTTTTGACATAAATTGCGGGGTGCGCCTCGTAAAAACTAATTTTCAATACGATGATATCAAGTCAAAACTAAAAGAGCTGGTTTACGCCTTATTCTCCGATGTGCCTTGCGGCGTCGGTTCAAAAGGGGATATAAGGGTTACTTCTAAAGAGGAAAAGCAGATTCTGACTAAGGGCTCTAAATGGGCGGTAGAACAGGGTTTCGGCACGCAGGAGGATCTGGAATGCACGGAGGAGTATGGCGCCATACCGGACGCTGATCCTGATGCGGTTTCAGAGAGGGCTTATGAAAGAGGCAGGGCCCAGGCAGGGACATTGGGGTCAGGCAACCATTTCCTGGAGGTACAGGTTATCGACCAGCTCTATGGCCGGGAGGAATGTGACAGTTTAGGGCTTGACCTGGGCCAGGTGGTAGTGATGATCCACTCCGGCTCCCGCGGCTTTGGCTACCAGATCTGCGACGATTATGTCAGGACTATGATGCCTTGTTTAAAGAAATACGGTATTAATGTCCCCGACAGGCAGCTTGTTTGCGCGCCGGTCAATTCTCCCGAGGCCCAACAATATCTGGGGGCAATGAGATGCGCGGCAAATTATGCCTGGAATAACCGGCAGTGCCTTATGCATCTTACGCGTAAGGCCTTTGAGAAGATATTCGGGATGAGCTGGCAGAAAATGGGGATGTCGCTTATCTATGACGTGGCGCACAATATCGCAAAATTGGAAAAATATGAGATAGACGGTAAGGAAAAAACATTATGCGTGCACCGCAAAGGAGCAACCCGCGCTTTTGGCCCCGGCCATCCTGCCTTGCCTCAAAAGTATAAAAAGATCGGCCAGCCGGTGATCATCCCCGGGGACATGGGCAGGAACTCTTACTTGTTGGTGGGGACGAAGAAAGCCGAAGAAACTTTTTATTCGGCTTGCCACGGCGCAGGCCGGCTGAAATCCCGCACCGCAGCGGCCAGGTCCATAAATTCGGATATGTTATTGAAAGAATTGGAATCTAAAGGTATAATAGTAAAAGCTTCAGGCCGCGCAACTGTGGCTGAAGAAGCGCCGCAGGCGTATAAAGACGTAAATGATGTGGTGGATGTGGTGCATAACGCCGGCATCTCCAAGCGCGTATGCAGGATGCGCCCGGTCGGCGTAATTAAAGGATGATATGCTAGACATAAAATTCATCAGAGAAAATCAGGAACTGGTCAAGCAATCGGTCAAAAACCGCGCCTTAAAGCTTGACATCGACGGGCTGATTAAAATTGACGACAGCCGGCGTAAGGTGTTAGCGGAGCTTGAAGAATTACGCTCCCAGCGCAACAAAGCCAATGATGAGATCAGCCTCCTGCTTAAAGAGAAGAAAGATGCCAAGCCCAGGATCTCCTCAATGAAGGAGATCTCAAGCCGGATAAGTGAGCTTGAGGGGCAGGTAAAAGAAGGGGATGCAGAACTCAATAAGCTGCTTTTGAATATCCCCAATGTAGCGCATCCATCTATACCGGTTGGCGACGCATCCCAGAATAAGGTCGTGCGCGAATGGGGCAAAGAGAGAAAATTCAATTTCAAGCCGCTTAACCATATGGAACTTTGCCAGAACCTGGATATCATAGATTTCAACCGGGCAACCAAAATAACCGGCTCGAATTTTATCCTTTTTAAGGGTTGGGGCGCGCGCTTAGAGCGGGCCCTGATCAATTTCATGCTTGACCTGCACATCAACAAACACGGCTATACCGAGATCTTCCCGCCTTTTTTGGTTAACCGCGCCTCCATGCTTGGCACCGGACAGCTCCCGAAATTAGAAGAGGATATGTATAAGCTTAAGGACGACGACCTTTTCCTTATTCCCACGGCGGAGGTGCCGGTAACCAATATCTTCCGCGATGAGATCCTGGATGAGGCCAAACTGCCCATTTATTACACCGCTTATACGGCTTGTTTCCGGAGGGAGGCAGGTTCATACGGCAAGGACACCAAAGGCCTTTTCCGCGTGCATGAATTTGATAAAGTGGAGATGGTGAAATTCGTCAGGCCCGAGGATTCCTATGATGAACTGGAAAAGCTGGTTGCCAATGCCGAAGAGGTCCTGCAGCTGTTAGAGCTGCCTTACCGGGTGAAGGTGCTTGCTACCCAGGATATAAGCTTTGCCGCTGCCAAATGCTATGACCTTGAGGCCTATGCTTCGGGGAGCGATAAATGGCTTGAGGTATCCAGCTGCTCTAACTTTGAAAGCTTCCAGGCCCGCCGGGCAAATATAAGGATGCGCCGCAAAGACACCAAAAAAGTAGATTTTATACACACCCTGAACGGTTCAGGGGTCGCCTTAGCCCGCACCGTCGCAGCAATAATCGAGAACTATCAACAGGAGGACGGCTCAATATCGGTACCCAAAGCCCTGCAGCCGTATTTTAATGGCCAAGAAAGAATTACCTGAGAAAAAACTCCCTAAAGAAAAAAAAATATTTTCCCCCGATGAGCCGGCCGGTAATTTTGCCGGAGATTTTTCCAGCCGGGTATCCGGTTTGTTCAGCAAATCTTTCAGTGTAATTAAATTTATCTTGGGGGTGCTTCTTTTGCCCTTTGTATTTTCCTCCTCGGTGTCCTTCCTGAATGAATTTAATCTGGTCAACAAAGATCTGCAGGGGATCTTCTGGAACGGGGCGATCTCTTTCCTGGCGCTCTATTTATTCATCTGGGAGCCGGTCTCTATCTACAACAAGGGGCATAAGATACTTGAGGTGTGTTTCAGTTTTTTTAAGCCGATGGTCAATGTAGCGCCTTTTCTCCTGCCGATATACACGATCCTGTTCTTTGCAACTTACGGATTATTGTCGCTGGGGATAAAATCCGACTGGCTGCTTGAATATACGCTTTTCCTGATCGGCTTCAGCACTGTGTTACATCTTGTGTTTTCGGCCAAGACCATCCGTACCAAGAAAGGGGATTTCTTAAAAGGGAATTACATCTTCGGGTTCTCCTTTATTTTTATCCTGAACCTGGCCTTGCTTGCCTTTGGCTTCAGCCTCATTTTTAAGGAGTTCTCATTTGTCAATTTCTGCAACATCTCCTTTACCACGGCCAGGAATATGTTTGGCGCTGCCTTTAAGCAGCTTTTTATGTTTTAGCTTTTTGGTGGGGTGGCTGAGCGGTTGAAAGCGGCGGTCTTGAAAACCGTTGTGGGCGTAAGTCCACCCAGAGTTCGAATCTCTGCCCCACCGTAATATAACAGTGAGGTCCAAATATGGGTTGTGTGCCGCGTATCCCCTCTCCCGATGAGCAGGGCAGCGGGAAGAAATATACCAAATTCCTGATAGCCCTTGAGATACTCTACTCTATTCTTATGGCCTGGGGATTCGCCCGTTTAGCGGAATTCTTTGACTTTGAGAATATTTTTGACTGGGTGACATTATTGATTGCGATGCTCGTGCTGGTGCGTTTTTTCTTTGCACCTTCCCATAACGTGGGAGCCCTGGTCTACTCTTTGCCCATGAATATAGTCAATGCCAGGAAGATAATCTTCCTTGATATCCCCATAATGATCGCCCACTCCCTGCTTTATTACCGCATGTGTTATAACGCCTCTATGCAGTTATACGATCTGTTTTATTTTGACCTGATGATCCTGCTTATTTTAAATGCGGCCTGGCTTTTTTGGATCCGCAAGAGGATTGAATATTGTAAAAAGAGCGTGCCGGCAAAATTTTCTTTCTGGATAGGCAACAATCTGGTATTCGCCGCCCTCTTGGGCATATCTCAGGTATCATTCCATGCCCGGCCTTTTTTCTCCGGCAAATCGCTATTTAACCCGGAGGTTTACTTTTGGGCCAGTTTTACGCTTGCAATACTGAATTGCGTAATAGACTTAAGCAGCTGCGCTTTAGAATATTTTGAAGATATATAGTCAAGGGAGAGTTGGCAGAGCTGGTTGAATGCGGCGGTCTCGAAAACCGTTGTCGTCGTAAGACGACCGGAGGTTCGAATCCTCCACTCTCCGTATAATGTTACGGCAGGCAAAAGGGAGGTAAAGTATGGAAGCGCTGTTTGGTTTCTTATATCCGATTCTTTGGCTGGCCTTTATCTTCTTTATGGGCTTGATGTGGTGGAAGATTATCTCAAAAACAGGTTATCACGGGGCATTGGGTATTTTGATGCTTGTTCCTGTTGTAAATATCGTTATGATGGCGGTATTAGCATTTAAGGAATGGCCGGTCCGCAAAGAGATGAAACTAAAAGGCATAGAGATAAAATTTTCGGCGCCATTGCCTACTCCTGCGGTGGTTGTAATGGTGATCTGTGCCGTGTTCTTCATTGGCGCTTTATTAGCGGCTATTGCCATTCCAAATTATCTAAAGACCAAGATAATTGTCAGTGAAACCGCGGCAAAAGCATCGGTCAAGACAATAATCAATGCGGTGGAGGCTTATTCCTCTGAGAATAAGGGGCAGTTCCCTGCAAGTGAAGATGACCTTAGGAAGGGCAATTACCTCTCTGATCCGTATAATAATGCCATTAAAAAGGGCTATAGTTATTCTTTGAATTTCGATAAAGACAACTATCAAATAATTGCCACGCCTGAAGTATGCGGAACTACAGGTACAAAGGTTTTTATAGCCGATAATAACGGAATTATATCGGAAAAAGATTGCAGATAGATCGGTAATTGGAGAGGTCGCGTAGTGGTCGAGCGCGCGTGTTTGGAAAACACGTAATCCGTAAGGGTTCCAGGGTTCGAATCCCTGCCTCTCCGTTTTTTTAGAAACCTATTAAAGAAAATGTTTGGTCAATTAGCCGATACCGTTACTAAAATATCCAATGTTCATCTGAACGCGCTATTCTTGCTCGGCCTGATCCTGTTCGTCGGGACAATGGGCGCGAAGGCATTTCAAAAACTGCGAATACCGCAGGTTGTCGGTTACATTATCGGCGGTATCCTGCTTGGCCGATCGGGATTGAATATTATTAGTAAGGATATAATTGAAGTCCTGGTTCCTTTCAATTATTTTGCGTTGGGCCTCATAGGTTTTATGATCGGAGGAGAGCTTAAGGGAGAAGTCTTCCGCCGTTATGGCAAACAGTTTTTAGCAATATTATTAGCCGAAGGTTTAGCTGCTTTCCTGGCAGTTTTTATTCTTGTCGGGCTCCTGGGAAGCCTTATTTTCGGGAATAGTATCTATTATTGGGCGCTGGGTTTATTGTTAGGGGCCATTGCTTCCGCCACGGCCCCCGCGGCGACTACCGATGTTCTTTGGGAATACAAGACCCGCGGCCCGTTAACTACCACAGTATTGGGCATAGTGGCTTTAGATGACGGCTTGGCGTTGATTTTATTTGCGCTTGCCAGCAGCATCGCTCCCGTGATGCTGGGCGCTCATCCGTCGGTATTCTCCGCGATTACCAGGCCTGTCTATGAAATTGTAATGGGTATTGTTATTGGATTGATATTTAGCGCAGCCCTTATCAAGATTCTTAGAAAATATGCGGAGAGGGATAAGATTTTAGTTTTTTCGTTATGCAGCATACTTTTTGCCCTTGGTTCGGCATTGATAATGAAAATAGATATGCTTTTGGCAGCGATGACTATGGGCGCTGTCCTGATAAATAAAGAAGCGCGCTTAAGCAAGGAAATTTTTAAACTCATTTCAAGTTTCGCGATCCCATTTTATGTATTATTTTTTGTCCTTGTGGGCGCGAAATTCGATTTGCATGTTACGACCGCCGCCGCTATTATTATAGCCGTATTATATCTTGTAGGAAGGACTTCGGGGAAGATGATCGGGGCTCGTTTGGGGGCAAAAGCTTCCGGCGCGCCCAAGACAGTCGCTCAATATTTGCCATATTGCCTTTTCAGCCAGGCGGGCGTGGCTATCGGCCTTTCTATCCTTGCCTCACAAATATTTCCTGGAACATTAGGAAACTCTATAATCGTTATTGTGACCCTTACCACATTCGTGGTCCAGCTTTTAGGCCCCCCTTGTGTCAAATACGCGGTTGTGAAGGCCCAGGAAGTGGGATTGAACATAACAGAGGATGATGTGCTGCGCAAAACGAATGTCAGCCATATAATAGATAAGAACCCGCCTTTTGTATCCGAAAATATGTCGCTTAAGGATATTTTGAATATTTTTAGCAGCAGTAATTATCATACCTATCCGGTAGTGGATAAAGAAAAAAAGCTAAAGGGGGTCATTACGATTGAGAGCATAAGAAAATCATTCGCTTACAGCGAGTCGGGAAACCTTGTTATCGCCCATGATATTATGGAACCTGTAATAACTAATAAAGTATCCCCGGATTCTTCCTTACTGGAAGCGGAAGAGATCATTGATAAGTATAACGTTGATTACCTGCCTATTGTTAACAGAGATTCATTACTTTTAGGTTTTATGGAGAAGGAAGCTATAGATAAGTTTGTTTCTTCCAAATTAATTGAAGCCGAAGAAAAAGCGGCCTCAATGGGTTAATTCTTAGAATATTCTTGCGGCTGAAACTGTGCGATTACCGGGTCTTTCCGTTAACCTTGTTCTCATGATTATTGCCATATTTATTATTTTATTTGTTTCTATTGGTTTGGCGCTTGGTTACGCAATAGCAATGAGCCGCCAGCAGAAGAAGCAGTCTTTCCCTCCGCCTTTCCCCCGGGAACTTCCGCAGCAGGATCCCGGCTCGCAACAAGCCCCCTCATGTTTAGAAGATAAAATATGGTATGAATCAGAGCTGAATTTCCTCTTTAAGCTCAACGAAAAGCTATTTTCGGCTCTCGGCTTTAAAGATGTGGCGCGGTGTATTGCCGAGGCCGCCCATGATTTCTTGCCCATCGAGCGCACCGTGCTTCTTACCTGGGATAAGGATTCAGAAAAGCTTACCCTTGCCTGCGCGGTAGGGTGGAATTATGACCGCAACCGGGAACCTTTAGTAATAGGCAAAGACAGCATATCCGGATTTGTAGTGCGCAACAGAGAAGTATTGGTGGTGGGGGATCTAGCGCAGGAATCCTATCTGAAAAGACTGAGAAAAGAGGAGTATTTGCAGAAAACATTTATCAGCGCCCCGGTCATATTTAAGAATGAAGTTTTGGGCGTATTGCACGTTTGCGATAAGAAAATACCCGGGCCTTTCACGCAGCGGGAGGTGTCGGTGGTTGTGAATATTGTCCGCATGGCCGCCGTTACCATGCAGAACGTCCGGCTGTATGAACAGGCCTCCAAGAGGGCGGAGGAATTAAAAAAGGCCTACGATGAATTGAAGGAAATGCAGGATAAATTGGTCCAATCGGAGAAACTCAAGGCTATCGGCCAATTGGCAAGCGGGGTGGCCCATGAGATAAGAAATCCCATAGGGATCATAATGCAAGGGGTCGGTTATTTGGAGCAAATAATCTCTCCGGAGGCAAAAGAGCCGCGCCAGACTCTATCTGTAGTCAAGGAGAGCGCTCAAAGGGCAGACAGGATAGTGATGTCCCTTTTGGATTTCTCCAGGGCCGCAAAACTGGAATTACACCCGGAATGTATTGACTCTGTACTGGAGGGCTCTCTAAATCTGGTAAAAACAGAATTAAAGAATATTGAAGTAGCCAGGGAGATCCAGGGAGGCCTGCCAAGGGTTTTAGCAGACAAAAATAAACTGACGCAGGTATTTATTAATCTGTTCATGAACGCCATCCATGCGATGCCCGACGGAGGAAAACTAACTATTCGCAGCTTTGTTAAGCAGCTGGAAGAAGGAGAAAAGTCCGTTGTTGTTGAAATTGAGGACACGGGGACGGGGATCTCCGAAGAAAACCTTAAAAAGGTATTTGACCCTTTCTTTACTACAAAAGGCCAGGGAAAAGGGACCGGCCTGGGTTTATCTATAAGCCGGAATATCATTATTATGCACAAAGGGCTGATCGAGGTAAAAAGCCAGGCGGGAAAAGGTTCCAGGGCGATTATTACTTTAAGAATTTGCAAAGAAGAAGGAGGGGGAAGTGGATAAAAAGAGAATATTGATCATTGATGATGAAGAGGAGTTTTGTAACCTGGTAAAGAAGAATATAGACCGGACAGGTGAGTTTGAGGTAACTATAGCTACAAATGGGGAGGATGGCATCAAAATAGCCAGAAACATAAAACCGGATCTGATATTGCTCGATATAGTAATGCCGGATATGGACGGTTCCGACGTCGCCTCTTTGATAAAGAATGATCAGAGCATAAAAGATACCCCTATTGTATTTTTGACCGCGATAGTAAGGGAAGAAGAGGCCAGTTCCCAAGCAAGCTTAACCAGGGAATATTCGCTTTTAGCCAAGACAGCGACTGTAGGAGAGCTTATTGCCTGTATTAAAAATAATATATGATTTATGTGCCTCATGGGAGATGATTTTATAAATGTTAAGGGCGGAAGAGTATGGTTCCGCGCGGCCGGCAAAGAGCGCAAAAAAACCCCGCTCCTGGTCTTACACGGAGGCCCGGGAGGATCCTGGGATTATCTCCAGCCTTTAGAGGCATTGGCCGATGAGCGGCCGGTTATATTTTACGACCAGTTGGGATGCGGTAATTCTGACCGCCCCTCAGATAAATCCCTCTGGACGCTTGCGCGTTATGTTGATGAACTGGAAACGATAGTCAGGGAGCTGGGTTTGAGTTCTTTCCACCTGCTCGGAAATTCCTGGGGATGTATGCTCGGCATAGAATATATGCTGGAGAAGCGGCCCAAGGAACCAGCCAGCCTTATATTTTCTGCGCCCTGCCTTAGCGCTGGCAGGTGGCATGAAGACCAGCGCAGGTATATCGCCGCCCTTCCGGAAAAGGAGAGGATGATCATTGAGAAAGCCGAGGCCCAATCCTCTTTTGGCCCGGAATACGAACAGGCGATGATGGTGTTTTATAAGCGGCATCTCTGCAGGCTTGACCCCTGGCCGGAAGTTTTAAACCGGACCTTCGCCAAGTTGAACCGGGATATCTATCTGCATATGTGGGGGCCCAGCGAGTTCACCATAACCGGCGCCTTAAAGGGTTTTGAACGGGCCCAGCGCCTGGCTGAAGTGAAGATACCGGCTTTGTTTACCTGCGGAAGATACGATGAGGCCTCACCCGAAACCGTGGAATATTACCGGAGGATGATGCCGGGGTCAAAGATCCGCATTTTTGAGGGATGCTCGCATTCGCATCATCTTGAGGACACGCGGGGATATATCGAGGCAGTGAGGAATTTTTTACCGGAGAAATGATGCATATCCTGAAATTTGATTTCAATGCGGGAAAGGGATATTTTTTATTTTTTCTCTTATTTTCAGCCCTGCTTTTATCCGGGTGCGCCGCGAAGTTTAAGGCCGCGGAAATAACTCCGGAAGTGCGGCTTGAGCAGCCGCCGTTGGGGACCCTGCAGGATCCGATCATTGACAGCAATATGTCATTGGCTGACGCGCTGAGAAAAGAGGCGCCCCCTGAATTTAAAGCCAGGCAGCGGCTCGTAGAGGTGGTGTATTATTCATTTGACGGCAAATTCCATAAGGGCCAGCTTGTTATAGATGCAAGGCTTGTGGCGGACATTCAAGAAGTATTCCGGGTAGCTTTAGCAAATAAATTCCCCATCGGTTCAGCCGTTCCGATCTCTCATGACCGGTTTTTTAAGAACGGAAAGTGGAATGATGATAACCTTTCCATGTTAGCCAATAATACCTCCGCGTTTAATTACAGGGTGGTAACCGGCGGAAAATCCCTTTCCAAACACGCTTATGGCTTTGCCATTGACATCAATCCTGTGCAGAATCCTTACATTAAAGGAAAAAAGGTCCTGCCTCCCGGGGCGGTATATGATATAAGTAAGCCGGGAACGCTTGGTTTTGATTCCCCGGTGGTTAGAACTTTCAAGCGCCTGGGCTGGACCTGGGGAGGGAACTGGAAATCTTTAAAAGATTACCAGCATTTTGAGAAGGTTCTGCCATAACTGAAATAATCGACTTGGAAGGAGGAGTAATGCCTTTTACCCAGAAATTACTTTTGTATATACCGGTTATACCTTTGACCATCCTCATAATTATAGCCGCGGTGGGAGCGTCCATGCTGGGGCTCTTTATTGTCTGGCGGTTTGTCCCGCGCAAGGTACTGAAGATGCATAACGACTTGACCGGGGCTATATTCGGGGCAGTGGCACTGGCCTATACGGTGCTGCTTGCGTTTGTAGTTGTGGTATCCTGGCAAAATTTTGACAGGGCGAAATCCTATGTTGAGAGGGAAGCCAACTGTCTTGTCAGCCTTCACAGGAGCAGCGCCGCTTTTTCGGCGCCGTTCAGGGAGGAGTTACGCGGTCTTATCAAAGATTACACAAGTATTGTCGTCAATAAAGAGTGGGATATGCTGGCCCGGGGACAGGAGAGCATGGAAGCAAGGGAGGCATTAAGGAAGATATGGGGCCTTTATACTAATTACGAACCAAAAACGGAGAAGGAGAAGATATTTTTCTCGGAGTCCATCCCCAAGCTTTATGACCTGCGCGAGGCCCGCCGCATCCGCATAGTGGAGTCGAGGGATGGACTGCAGCCGGTTATGTGGTTTATCCTGGCATTCGGCGCCCTGGCCACCATAAGCTTTACCTTTTTTTTCGGTTCGGATATATTTTCCGCCCATGTCGTGATGGCATCGATACTGGCGGTGGTAATAGCGCTTATACTGCTGGCGGTATTGTGCTTTGAATTTCCGTTTACCGGCGGGATCAAGATAGAGCCGGGGGTATTCCGGGAGATAATCAATTTTTAATTTCCGGTAGAGGCGACGGCAGCGCGCAAACTAACCAAGGAGGAGCCATGGATAAGAAACGGTCCAGGGGGGTAACGATATTCGCCTGGTTATTGATCATCCTGAATGCCTTTGCTTTATCAAACGCGTTTAATTTCAGGATATCTTTTGAGCTGTATAAGTCTTTTAGCAAAGAGGCTGTTATAGCGGTGATCTTATATTCCATGTTCTCCCCGGTCTTAGGGATCATTTGCGGTTTCGGGATCCTGGAATTAAAGGAGGTAATGAGGAAGGCCATGGTGGCAATTAACTCATTGGATATATTAGTCAGTATCCTGGTATTCTCTCTCTCAATTAATGATATAAGGGAATATGCCGTTTCGATAGTAGCCGGAGTTACGGAAAAATACCCTTCCCCTATAAGCATCGACGCGTTGGTCAATATCGGGTTCTCTTCAGTCATATGCGTGTATTTGTTTTATATACTCCTGAGCCTGCTGGTCATCTTTTTCTTCACCCGCCCCAAGGTAAAAGAGCAGTTTAGAAAGGAGGCCAGATGAATCTTTATATACTATTGGGGATCATCCTGCTGTTCAGCTTATTATTCCGCATAAAACTTATCGCGGTCATAATCTGGATCGCCGGGGTTGCCGCAAGTTCGATCGTGCGGCAGAAGTTCCATGATGAGAGGTTATTTTATATTGTCTTAGGTGCCAGTATACTTCTCGGGCTTTATTTCCTTTTTTGGAAAGGATTGGATAAGTGAGAGGAAGCAGGGGGAATGCTTTTTGCTGACCGCGCCTCCGCGGGAAAACTTCTGGCAGAGAGGCTGCTGGACCTGAAACCAGCTCTGAAAGACCCCATCGTATTAGGCATACCCCGGGGAGGCATCCCGATAGGCGATGCTGTTGCCAAAGCCATTAACGCTCCCCTGGATGTTTTAGTGTTAAGGAAACTGCCCATACCGGATAATCCCGAAGCCGGTTTCGGGGCAGTTACCCTGGACAAAATCCCCATATTCAATGAGCCGCTTTTGTCGCAGCTTGATCTGACCAAGGCCCGGATAAATAAGATCGTAGACACCGTTCATAAAGAGGTCCAAAGGCGGAATAGATTATACCGCAAAGACAGGGCCGTGCCTGTTTTAAAAGGCAGGTCGGTGATCTTGGCCGATGACGGACTGGCCAGCGGTTTTACGATGCTTGCGGCGGTCAGGTTTGCCAGGGCAGAGAAGTCCCGGGAGGTGATCGTGGCAGTTCCGGTTGCCCATCATGAAGCTTATAGAATGATAGAGAAAGAAGCAGATAAAGCCATTGTTCTGTATATAAGCCGGGAACCGTATTTCGCCGTGGCTTCATTTTACGGGGAATTCCCGGATATGGAGGACAGCGAAGTTATCGCTTATCTGGAAAAGTAGATTTTGATAATTTTTGTTGCCTTCTTCCATTTTAGTGCTATGATTAATTCACCAGCCACTTTAAAAAGGTGGATAATGGTGGAAGATAAATTAAGGCAGATAAGCAGCTACTTAAAATTAAAGGGCTGCTTTTTTTGTTTGGCTGTTTTTGCTTTTTTTATCTCTTTTTTGACTTCCCCGGCCTTCGCCAGGCAGTCGCTTGAATATAACGCTGTTACAGGTTTATGGGGTTATTCTGAAAAAGATGCCGCTTTTTCCCCTTCATCCCGGCAGGCGCTGGAATACAATACCGTTACGGGCTTATGGGATTACTCAGCCAGGGGCACCGCCTCTTCATTCTCCGCGCACCAAACAAGTTGCATTATCACGTTTAATTTATTATAATAGTTTGAGTTCAGAATTTATAAATAAAGGATAAGTGAATATTTTTGTAGGCAATCTGTCTTTTGGGGCTAAAGAAGCCGATGTCCATAAGGCTTTCGCTTCTTTCGGCACGGTTTCCATCGTGGCAATTGTAATGGAAAAGAAGGGGAAGAAATCCCGCGGCTTTGGCTTTGTGGAGATGCCCGATGAAGAGGAGGCAAAAGCCGCTATCGCCGCTTTAAACGGCAAGGAATTATTAGGCCGGCCGGTCAATGTCATGCCGGCTTTGCCTAAGAAGCCCAAAAAAGAACGGGTCAAAAAAGAGGCGCCCCGGCCCCGGCCGCAGCAGCCCGAAACCAGGCATGAGGCGTCATTTAGAAGGACAGGAAAATATAAGGAAGGCAGGCGCTCGATAAGTTTTATGAAACGGCGTTTGACCGCCGGGGAGACCGCTGTGCAGCCTGAACGCAAGCATAAAGATAATCCCATGCGTTGGCGTAAGAAAAAGTTCAACAGCCCGGCCGGCTATAAGAAATGAAGTTAAAATTAAATCTTTATCCGATAGCCACGGATATGGAAATTAAAATAGAGAAGATCCTGAAGGAGGCCGTGGCTGGCCGCGCCAGCTTACTTGAGATCGCCTACGGCCCGGCTTCGGACAGCGTCAAGAAACGTATCCTTAATTTCCTGAACAAAAAAGAGATCCGCCGGCTTTATTCGCGGCTGGAGAAGACCGATAAGGGCTGGGGCAGGATCTATCTGCATTTCAGGCGGGAATAGCTATGGAAAAAAATAAGCTTATTGATGAATTTTACTCCCTGATCCAGGTTGATGACCCTGAGGGTCATTATGCCGGGGATATAAAAGATAACAGCTATTTCGGTATGCCCCTTGATGCCATTGTCAAGGCGGAAAAACGCCTGCGTTCCCCTGAACAGCCGGGCCTTGCCTATTTTTCCATGGAGTATGGCCTGGCCACCAGCTGCTACAATAAATTATCCAGCCAGTTTCCCCTTAAACCCAGCAACAAACTCCCGGAGAACGCGGTCTTTTCAAACTTCCGCGTCGCCGATTATTTCTTCGCCCTGCGCCAGGATAATATTATCGACCTGCCGATCTACAGCGGAGGCCTGGGTGTCCTGGCCGGGGATACGGTCAAGACCATGGCTGACTATAACCTGCCGGCAGCAGGCATCGGCATCCTCTGGAACTCCGGTTATTTCAGGCAGAAGTTCTGGTTCAAATACGGCCAGGCCCCGGAAAAGATGCATTGGGATCCTGCCACTTACCCCGGGCTTATCCCTTTAAAGAACAGGATCAAGATATCCCTGAAGCCCGAGGATGTTCATTTAAGGCTGTGGAAATATTATGTCTACAGTTATAAGCATGATTCGGTAGTTCCTTTGATCCTGCTTGATTCCAACATCGAGCCCAACAGCCAGCGCGCCCGGCAACTGACCGACCAGCTTTACCGCAGCGATAATGTCTGGTTAAAAATGCTGCAGAGGGTCGTGCTTGGTTTTGGCGGGGTTGGGGCTTTGAATGAATTAGGGTATAATACCGGCACTTATCATCTTAATGAGGGCCATGCGGTATTTGCGTTTGTGGCTAAGGCCAGGGGCCTGCCCAAAGATGAAGTAGAGCACCTGAAGAGCAAATTTGTTTACACCTGCCACACCCCGGTTGAAGCAGGCCATGATAGGTTCTCCTTTGATGACTTGAGCAAGGTGCTTAAAAAAGAGGACACGGAGGTTATTGAAAGATTCGGCAGGGAGCAGTCCGGGTCAGCTAATCTTACCCTGCTTTCCATGAATATATCATCTGCCATCAACGCGGTCTCCCGCAACCATCAGCGAGTAATGCACATCCAGTTCCCCAAATACAAGGAGCAGATCCAATATGTTACCAACGGGGTGCATATGCATACCTGGATCTCGCGGGAGTTCATGAATCTTTTTGAAAAGTTCCCGGAGACCTTTAACGATTTCAAGGCCAACCCCATGATCCTCTCAAAAGCAAATGAGTTGAAGTCAAACGCTGATTTCCGAACGCAGGCCTGGCAGGCGCATCAGTCAAACAAGGCCGGGCTTTGCGGCTTGTTGGATAAGTGGAAGCTGGATAAAGATATCTTTACTATCTGCTGGGCAAGGAGGGTGGCTGCTTATAAGAGGCCAAGCCTCATACTCCACGATATCAACAGATTAGTGAGTATCGCCGAGAAGACAGGCCCCTTGCAGATAATCCTGGCCGGCAAAGCCCATCCCAATGACAACCTGGGCTTTACTTATATCAATGAAATGCTGGATACGGTAGACAGGCTGAAAGAGGATTACAGCAAACTCAAGATCATCGTCCTGGAGAATTATGATATTTACCTGGCTAAGATACTTACCTCCAGCGTCGATGTCTGGCTGAACAATCCCCTGCCGCCTTTTGAGGCCTCCGGCACAAGCGGGATGAAGGCGATCCTGAACGGCGTTCTGCAGATGAGCACCGTTGACGGCTGGGTGGCCGAGGCAACCGACAGGAAGATGGGCGCATTTTTTGGTTATAAAAACGCCGAGGGGAGCGTGGGCAATGAATTTGACCTGCATATGAATGAGGATTCCAAAGAATTATACCGCAGCCTGGAGGACCTGGTGGGCCTCTATTACAGGACCAACCGGCAGGGCAAGGCAGACACCTCCTCCGCCTGGATAGATATGATGATAGAGTGCATCAGTGTAGCAGGCCAGTTTAACACCTACCGCATGCTTGACCAGTACAAACACCTTATCTGGAAGACCGCTTAAATAATTCCATATAGATTTATCATTTAAATGTGGTAAAATAATTTGAATATCGCGCCCATAGCTCAATTGGATAGAGCACTTGCCTACGGAGCAAGTTGTTGCTGGTTCGACCCCAGCTGGGCGCATTATTTATAGCGAGATGTTGAAAGCCCAAGAGTATTATATGCAGCAGGCCTTGAAAGAGGCAGAAATTGCTTTCGGTGAGGATGAAGTGCCGGTAGGCGCAGTGATCGTGCATAAGGACAAGATCATTGCCCGCGGCCATAATCAGGTTGAGCGCCTGAAAGACCCCACAGCCCACGCCGAGATAATTGCCATTACCAGTGCTGCCAATTTTCTGGGGACAAAGTGGTTGAACGAGGCTTGCCTATATGTTACAATTGAACCGTGCAGTATGTGTGCCGGGGCAATGGTACTGGCGCGCCTCAAACACCTGTATTTCGGCGCCCGCGACCCTAAAACCGGGGCCTGCGGCTCGGTAACCAATATAGTCAATCACGGTAAATTGAACCACTGCGTAAAAGCATCCGGAGGGATTCTCAAAGAGCAGTGCGGTTCTCTGCTGAAGGATTTCTTCAGGAAAAAGAGAAAGTAAAATACTGGAGAGGTGGCTGAGTGGTCGAAAGCAACTCACTGCTAATGAGTTGACCTGGGCAACTGGGTCCCTGGGTTCGAATCCCAGCCTCTCCGCCATTGATACCAATTCGAACCTTTTTGCTCCTCATCTAGGAGCGCTAAGGTTCGAATTTTGGTATGGGCGACGTAATAAGGCTTAAATTCCTTCTCATTCCCCCCAAAAAGCTGATAAAAATCAGATTCTCTAGTTAATACCGGCTCCAAGCTTATAGGCGCAAGCAGTTCTTTAAGCGCCAAAGAAGAGGAGACGGTATTTTTGTTTAAAGTCTCGCGTAGGTTTTCCAGTCTGTGGTTTATCCATTCTTTAGGCGGTGCCTTAAAGCTATTATCTTTTTGGAACTCTAAGGATCCTATTTCTGCTGTTAATTCCTCATTTCTTTTTTCCGCTTCAGTTAAGGCTTCAGATACTGCCTTTGAAAGATTGCCAACCTTAATAAAATTGAGGTAATTCTGTATTTCCTGCTGTATTTTATCGTATTGAGCCCTTTTCTTCTTAACCAGCTCCGGAACTTCATTAAATCCTTCCGCAGATAGTTTTTCAACGTTCTTATATACATATTCCAAATTATCAGCAGTTAATATCTTATCTTTAAGTTCATTAATAATGATTTCTTCAATTCTTTTACGTGGTATAGCGAGTGTATTTGTACAGGTCTTACGCCTAGCGTTGTAGCAACCGTAATAACCAGTACCTTTACCGCTTATAAGAACAATAGCTCCGCCGCAGGTTTTGCATTTCATCAGTCCGGAAAACAAGTGATTAGGGCTAGTATGAACGTAGCTTTTTTGTTGATAAAAGGTCTTTTTCTTTTTGCTAACAGGCCACGTTCCCTTAAGTTCTTGCCATCGTTTTTGTGCTTTTTCCCAGGTTTCTTTATTGATTATCACTAAGTCTTCCCGATATATAGGAATTAGGTCTTTGGTTGGACGGGGGATAACTTTTTTCTTGCCGGTCATAGGATCACGAACGTTTTTGTATTTTCTCCAATCCCATTTGCCTATATACTTTTCATTTTTTAGTATTCTAGAGACGGTTGATATGTTCCAACCACCATGCATAAGCTTTTTTGTCGGAATTTTCTCTTCATTTAGCTTTGTAGCTATTTTATGGATACTATTTCCATTAGTGAATTCATTGAATATTCTTCGGATAACTTCAGCTTCTTCGGGATTTATCTTATGAACTTTGCCTTCGTATTTGGCTTTACCTCTTTTATCTAGCCGTAATTCACCAACCGGCTTACTACAATAACCATATACATTCTCTCCAGCACTAAAGCCACGCAGTTTTTGACCTTCTAAACCGCGCATAGTTTTCTTTCCTAGATCATCCAGATATAGCTCATTTATTAACCCACGCATTTGGATGCCTAATTTAGAGTTTTCATCATCAGTAACTATGCCATCAGATACTGAAATCAATTTGACCTGGTAATAATTGAATTTAAGCACTAATGTAAGCATCTGGTGGTTACTTCTTGAGAGACGAGAGAGGTCATCAACGACCACAGCTTCAAATTCCTTATTTTCAGCAGCTTTATCTAAGGCTTGAAGCCCAGGACGGTTAAGCAGGGAACCGGATAGGGCTTCATCAATATAGGTATGCTCATCGCAGATAGTGATGTCGTGGTCTTTGCAGTAGTTTTTGCATACCCTAATTTGATCATCGATGCTTTTTTCGCTTTGATTTTCAGAAGAATATCGTGCGTATATAGCCGCTTTCATTTTGTGGCTCCTTGCTTAAGAAACACATCAGGGTTCTGTTTGGCTACCTCGATGTACTCTTTGGCTAAAATAGAAGAGATTGCATCTAGTAAGTGCTGAATCGGAAGAGAATCTTTCCAGCAGAGATAAAAGCGTTCTTCTTTGTTGATACTATGCTTAATTTCAGTTACGCTTAAGTTAGCCATAGGGCTTGATTTTATTGCCAAATAGGTATATATTAGCCTTTAGTAGTATAAAATCTCAATATTCCTGTAGTGACTAAATTATACCCTAAAAGGTATATTTGTCAAGTATTATTTTAGGAGGTAAAATGGATGCTAAAAAGCTAGGTAAGAGGATCAAAGTTGCTAGGGTTGTGTTTGATTTAAATCAAAGCGAGCTGGCCAAGAAGATAGGGGCGAAACAGAAGAGTATCTCCCGCTACGAGAATGGCATTTCAATGCCTTCAATTGAAACATTGGTAAAGATAGCTAAAGTACTTAAGAAAACCCCGGGATTCTTTTTAGAAGATTAACATGTACAACGTATTAATTAAAAGAGGTATACGGTGACACAGAACACTAGCGCAAACAAAGAATTGAATAAGAAAGCGATATCCTTATATCAATATTTACAAAATTTAGTACGGCTTCGTACAAGTATTGTTACTGATTTAAAGTCTTATAAAGATAAAATATGGCTTTATGAGATACCGCGCCATCGCTTAACTAACTGTTCTGTTTGGGATTTAGAAAAGGAAGAGACCGATATTTGGATCGAAATAAGGCGGCCAGTATTTCCTAAGGTCCCTCTTGTGTCAAAAGAGTGCTATGAATGGGTAGATTTGAATACTTTAAGTAACTACGAGGAAGAACCAATTCTAAAGGAAAAGATAGTTAAGCAGGCAGAGAAGCTTCCTCTTAACGGTGAACTTTCTTATATTGAATTGGTTAATTGTCCAGAGATCGTTAAGATTTGGAAGGAGTATCTCGAGACAAAATGGAAGCCATGGGCAGAGGAATGTCTGGAATTGAAGAAAGTACATAATATTTATACACGATTGTTCTCCATTTATCAGCAGCAAAAAGCTCTCGGAGAATCATATGAAGTAGTTATAGCTCTTGGGTTATTAAATTTTCAAACAAAAAAAGGGCTAGTTATAAACAGGCATATTTTATCAGCTCAGATTGAGTTAGTGTTTGAGCCAAATAGGGGAACTTTGGTTATTAAAGCAAATTCCGAAGGGGCCAACTTACAGCTTGAGACTGAAATGCTTGATTTTGACGATCAGCCCCAAGTTGAAATAATTAGAAATTTGGAAATAGAAGCAAAAAATATTGGGAATGATATTTGGGATAAGACGAAAATACATTCCTTAATTAAGAGCTGGACTAATTCATTTAATCCTAACGCTCAATACAATGAATCGTTTGAGGCTGCAGAAGGAGCAAATTCAAGAGAAAGGCCAGAAGTTTTCTTTACGCCAGCTCTTATTTTGCGGGAACGTACTCAAGTTGGCATTCTTAAATTTATTGGTAGCATCATAGAACAACTTCATGATTCTGGAGATGAAACTTTGCCTCCGCCAGTCCATTCTTTATTAACTACAGAAGAAAAAAGAAATTTACAAAGCGGCCAAACATTAGAGGTAAGTGGCGAAGAGCCGTCCTTTAAGTTACCAAGTCAAGTTTATTTCCCTTTATTCTACAATGAAGAACAACTTAGGATTGCTGAGGATATAGAGAGGCGTAATGGAGTTGTGGTCCAGGGGCCACCGGGTACAGGAAAAAGTCATACTATAGCTAACTTAATTTGCCATTTATTGGCCTCGGGGAAGAGAGTATTAGTAACTAGTCAAACTCCCAGAGCACTGAAAGTATTAAAAGACAAAATCCCGGCTCAAGTTCAATCATTGTGTGTAAGTGTTTTAGGTAGAAGTCAGAAGGACTTGGATAGTTTAATTGGTTCAGTTCATGAAATTACTAGTAAGAATAATACTTGGGATTATAAAGAAAGCAAGGAAACAATATCTAGATTAGAGAAGAAGTTGGATCAGTGTAAGCAAGAATTACAGGGAATCAAAGTTTCTTTAACAGAATTAAGAGAAAAAGAAACTTTTAAACATTCTATTATTGATGGTAAGTTTAATGGGACAGCGCAAGAAATAGGCACAATTTTGAGTCAAGAAGATGAACAATATGGATGGATCACTGATACAATTAATTCAGAAGACATATGTCCATTAAGTAATCGTGATTTTATGCTCTTGCTTGAGCTTTACAGAAAATTTCATAATGAAAGAAGGCAAGAGCTACAATTAAAAAGAATTCCGATTTCTGCCATTTTTACACCAGAAGAATTTATAGAGATTGTTGAAAAAGAGGAAGATTTTAAGCAAGATGCAAAACTATTAGAAAACGACATCCATATACGAGCCATATACGAAAAATTAAAAAACTGCGAACAAAGTAAGCGGCAGGAGCTTTTGAACGTATTAAGGCAATTAGATAGGGCAAAGGCGGACGCGTGTCGGCGTCCTCTTAAATGGCTAAAAGATAGTGTTTGTGCAATTTTAGGTGATCAGGATGAGCCGCTTAAGTTATTAGCTTCTGCTACAAAATCTTATTTAAGTGAATTGAAGAATACAGCAGAATTAGCCGATAAAAATAATTTTTCTATACCAAAAGATTTGGATCTACAAAAAATTAAAGCTGATGCAGAAGATCTCAAAAAACATTTAGATGGTGGTAAAGGATTAGGGTGGTGGATAGTTAGACCGAAAATCTATTCTAAAATAAAATATTTATTAACCTCTATTTTAGTTAATGGTAGGTATTGTGATAATACGGATTGTCTTGGAAAACTTATTAATTACATTGACGTGGAAACAAATTTAAGGAAATTGAATGATATTTGGAAAGAAAAGATTGAGATTATGCAAGGTTCAGCCGTTGCCCGCGTTGCTATGTACCTTGAACAGATTGAAGCTTTGGATGTAGTTTTATCACTTGAAGAGCCGCTTCGTAAAACAAAACAAATTGTTTCTGAGATTTGCGTGATACATGAGCCATCGTGGCATGATGAAACTCAAGTTATAAATTTAATTAAAGCGCTAGAAGGAACATTTATTGTAGATAAGTTAATAGTGATTGAGCAGGGAATGGAGAAGATTAAGGTTTCTCTTAAAGCTTTAATCCCCAATTCTGATTCCCATCCTTTAAATAATGATTTATTGGAAGCAATTGAAGCTCGAGATTGGAATCGCTGGAGTAAAACATATGAGATTCTTAACCATTTAGAAAGTGATCATTTACAGTTGGGCACTTGTGTTGATTTAATTAAACGCTTAAAGGAAAAAGCGCCTATATTAGCTGATTCGATTCACGATAATCCTTTCGATAATAAGTTTGATAAATATGCTACTGAATTTGAAAAAGCATGGGATTGGCTTAGGGCTGACGCTTGGATTAGGGAATTTGAAGAATCCCACGATGAGTATCAATTACAGCACGATTACCAAGACATTGATAAAAAACTAAGAAAGACAATGGCAGAATTAGCTTCTGAAAAAGCTTGGAATAATTGTTTATCTAGCTTGACCGAGACTCAACGGCAAAATCTTGTGGCTTGGAGTCATGCAATTCGTAAAATAGGTAAAGGAACGGGTAAGCATGCTGAAAAGTATCGAAGAGAAGCAGCGGGATATATGGAAGAGTGTAGAGGTGCGATACCTGCATGGATAATGCCTCTTTATAGGGTTGTTGAGTCAATAAAGCCTGATAAAGAAATTTTTGATGTTGTAATTGTCGATGAAGCTAGCCAATCTGGTCCAGAAGCCATCGCCTTATTTTATATAGCTAAGAAATGTATAATAGTAGGAGACGATCAACAGATTAGCCCAGAAGATGTTGGTTTAGATCCGAAGGAAGTTGATTTATTGATTGAAAGATTCCTTCAAGATATTCCCTTAAGGCAAACCTATGGTCTTCAGAGTAGTCTTTTTACACATGCCAAAATTCGCTATAAAGCGCAGATATTCTTAAAAGAGCATTTTAGATGCGTGCCTGAGATAATTCAATTTTCTAATAATTTATGTTATGTGCCATTAGGTGCTAGCCTTATTCCTCTTCGTTCTGCTCCACCGCAAAGATTAGAGCCTATAAAAGCAGTATACGTTAAGGATGGCTATAAGGAAGGTTATGGGCAGTTAGTTATTAATAAGGTTGAAGCTGTCAGGGTAGTTGATCAGATCGTTAAGTGCTGTAACGATAAGTTATATAAAGGTAAAAGCATGGGTGTTATTGTTTTACAAGGACATGCACAAGATCAGTTAATAAAGAGCATGTTAATTGATAAAATCGGTACCGAGGAAATAGAACGTAGAAACCTTATTTGTGGTGATCCTTATGCATTTCAAGGAGATGAGAGGGATGTTATATTTTTAAGCCTTGTTGCCGCTCCAAACGATAGAATTGGTGCCTTAGCCAGAGAAACAGACAAAAGAAGATTTAATGTAGCATTTAGCCGTGCACGAGATCAGATTTGGCTCTTTTACTCCGCAACGCTTAATGATTTAAGTCCAAGTGATTACCGACATATTTTGTTGTCATATTGCTTAAATCCTTTGGCTGCTCCAATAGCCTTGGGCGATTTTGACCTTGAAGAATTACGCAAAGCCTCAGGTTATAGCCATAAGAGTAGAAGTAACGTTCCTGACCCATTTGAAAGTTGGTTTGAAGTTGACGTTTTTCTACAGCTTATCAATCATAAATACCGAATCATTCCACAGTTTAAAGTTGCTGAGCATCGAATAGATCTTGTAGTCGAAGGAACAACGAAACGACTCGCAATAGAATGCGATGGAGACGAATGGCATGGTCCTGAACAATATGAGCACGATCAATGGCGACAGCGAATACTTGAAAGATCGGGGTGGCGGTTTTGGAGAATTAGGGGGAGTGCTTTTTATAGAGAACCCGAGCAGGCGCTTGAACCATTATGGCAAGTTTTGGATGAGATGGGAATATTTCCTTCTGATCGAAAGCTTGAGCCAGAATCCGTTGTAGTAGAAGACCCAAAGACTATTGAAGATGGTCAAGCTCACCTGATCTCTGAGTCAGTTGAGCCATTACAGGAAGAGGAAGCGATAAAAATAAATGAAGAAGATAGATTATCGGCAGCTCTATCATATGCTGAAGAGAGGGAAGGGTTAATTTATGGGGGAAAACGTAAAGAGATTTTTGATGCAGTTCGAACATTATTAAAAGATGGCAGTCAAGGAAAAGATTTGATTGCAGATAGAGTGTTGAGAGATCTTGGATATGCTTGTCGAGGGCGTAATCGTGAAAAACTACGTAAAAGGGTTATGCGTGTACTTACAGACATGAAGCGTCTCGGAATGATAGAAGAATATGAGACGAATAAAAGAGTCCGTATCCACTTGTCAACAAAGCAAAACGAATTGTTTACCTAGAAGAATTTGGAATAAACTTTAAAATAAACCCTTTTGAAAATCGGAATGAAAATAGATAAACTTCTTACTAAAAGAAAGTATATGCATGGCTTGCAGTGCCCAAAGTATCTATGGGTTACTTTTGGATCCCCTAAACTAATTCCAGAACCCGACATTGTTGCTGGATATAGAATTAATGAGAGAAAATTAGTTGGTGAGCTAGTTCAGCAATTGTATCCAGGAGGGATAGAAGTCCCTATTGAAGACTTCGCAAGCCATATTGAGCAAACAAGGGCTTTCATAAAACAGCGTAAGTTGATATTTGGGGCAGGTATTTTAGTTGATAATATATATTCTCAGATAGATATTCTAAAGCCAGTAGATAATGATTTGTGGGACATTATTGATATAAAAAATGCAACAGATATAAAATCTCATTACATTGCTGAAATTTCTTTTCAGAAATTTTGCTGTGAACGAGCAGGTTTAAAAATTAGGAAATGTTGCATCGCTTATATCAATAACGGATATGTACGGCAAGGAGGACTTGATCCTCATGGAATGTTTAAGATAGAAGATATAACTGCCAATGTCAATATTGATACAGAGAATATCCAAAAAGAAATTGAAGAAATGGTAAAAATCATTCATGAAAAAGAATGTCCTAAAATCACTATAAGTCAGCATTGCAAAGATCCAGATGAATGTCTTTTGAAGGGCCACTGTTGGGAATTTCTACCCATAAATAATGTTTTTGAATTAACTCGTGGAGGCAAGAAATCCTTTGAGCTATTTGCACGGGGTATATGTGAAATTAAGGATATCCCGGATGGTTTTAAGCTAACCGAGAAACAGCTTATTCAGAAGAAATGTGTTTTAACCAATTCCGTGCATATTTCAAAAGAAGACATTAAAAATTTTATTAATTCATTACTATATCCTCTGTATTATCTAGATTTTGAGAGTTATATGACTGCTATTCCAAGATTCGATGGCACAAAACCATATCAGCAGATTCCTTTCCAATTCTCTATACATATAGTAAAAGATAAAGATGGTGAAATTGAACATCGTTCTTTTCTCGCTGATGGCATTGATGATCCGAGGAAGAAACTAGTTACTTCATTAATTAGTGTCTTGGGGGATAAGGGAAGCGTGGTTGTTTATTCGTCTTTTGAAAAGACAAGACTAAGAGAACTTGCTGAGGCATTTCCTGAACATAAGGCAGAGATCGATAGCATAGTGGGAAGAATCGTGGATTTATTCGCTCCTTTTCAAGACTTCCAATATTATAATTCTGAACAGAAGGGAAGCGCTTCTATCAAGGCAGTTCTACCAGCAATAACTGGTAAAGGTTATAAAGATATGGAAATATCTGATGGGCAGGTTGCCAGTATATCATATTTGAATGTTACTTTCGGGAAAGTTTCTGATGAAGAGAAGGCAAAAACAAGAAAAGAATTGGAAAAGTATTGCTGCTTAGATACAAAGGGCATGGTTTGGATTGGTGAAAAACTAAAAGAACTAATAGCGGCCTAGGCATCATTTCGCTTGACTTTAAGGTAAAAAGTGTTAATCTTTATATAACAATTTGGTAAGTCCCGTGTTTGAAGGGGGAAGTCCCGGACGTTAAAAAAGTAAAACCTTCGCTATAGGCAAGTATGCCCAAGCGAGGGTTTTTTGTTTATAGGGTAGATCAAGGAGGTTGACATGGATACAAAAACTGAAAAACTTAGCTTATTTTTTGAAAAAATTAAGAGTTTAGGTTTTTGGCAGAGGATTTTCGGATGGCGTCCAGTGAAAGAATTAAGCTATGATGCCTATGAAGAATTTAAAAAAATATCAGATTTGCTCGACCGAATTATTCAAGAAGGAGAGCAGAATAAGAATTCAATTGCAGTCTTGAATAACGAGAATGGACATCTCAAATTAGAAAAAAGCAAGTTAGAGAGTTCTCTGGAGAATGTAAATAAGGAGCTTGATAGGGCAGCACAAGAGATATCCGGACTTAAATCTTCAGTTGCTGCGAAAGATGAGAAGATAAGGTCTTCCGAAAAAAAGATAATTGACCAAGATAAAGAATCCATCTTGGTCAAAGAACAGGTAGCGCAACTGACTAATAATGTTGAGCAGCTCAGGAAAGAAAATATTGTTTTTAAACAGACAGAGTCGGATCGAAAGATAAAATATGAGAATGATGTAGCAGGCCTTAATGCTATAAGAACTGAAATCCAGACTGATCGTCAAAAAGAACAAGAAGAGCGACAGAAAAGTGAGATTTTACGTATTGAGTCAATGAAGGAAACTTGGTTAAAGCATCAAGAAAGTGTTAAGCAAACTGTCAAAATGATATGTGATAAGCATACTATCGAGTATGTTGAGAAGGTTCCATTTAAAGGTAATCCTGATAATACCATTAAGCTATGTGATGAATATATCATTTTCGATGCCAAAAGTCCTTCTTCGGAAAATCTTGATAATTTTCCTGATTATATTAAGGCTCAGACTGAATCGATAAGGAAGTATATTAAGGAAGAAAATGTTCGCAGGGATATCTACCTTGTCATACCATCTAATACAGTGCAAGTTATCAAATCATTCAGTTACAATATGGCCGATTACAATGTTTATATAGTGACCATAGATGTGCTGGAGCCATTGATACTTACTCTTAAGAAAATAGAAGATTATGAATTTGTTAATCAGCTCAATCCAGAGGAACGGGAAAATATCTGTCGTATAATTGGTAAATTTGCTCACATGACAAAACGAAGAATTCAAATTGATCATTTCTTTACTTGGGAATTTCTCGATATTCTTACTAAATGTAAAGCTGATCTTCCTAAAGAAATACTCGATAAGGTAATTGAGTTTGAAAAATCGGAAAAGCTAAATCCTCCCCAGGAGAGACGCTCTAAACAGATTCTCAACAAGGATCTCGAGTCTGATAATGATAAAATTCAGAAAGAGGCCGAAGCAAAAGGCATTGCATTCCCAGTCACTTTACAGAAAGACCTAAAAGGACTTCCACTCTATGAGAATGAAAATGGCTAAAAAGGAACAAATCGAACAGTGGGGTGAGTTTTATGGTGTACAGATAAGCGAAGAGGAATATCAAGCGATCTGTTATAATTTGAATGGATTTTTTAAGATATTGTGTGAATGGAACAAAGAAGAAAAAGAAACGCGATAAGAACGTTAAGGAAATAAGGACAAATATGGATATGTGGCATGATATGGAAAAGTACCATAAGGGCAAGACTCCTGAAGGACATGATAAGCTTGTTATACCTTTGTCACCAGATGAAGATGGGATGGTTGGCCGTGAATGTCATCAAGATGAGTGCCAGCCAAAATATTTCAAAATAGCCTCCCATAAACCTGAAACCGAAAAACAGGTAGAACCTAACCAAGAAGAAACGTCACTCGAATATTTATATTGTCCTTATTGTGGCTATAAAGATGGCTTTCAGCAATTTATCACTAAGGGTCAGTCGGAGTGGGTAGAATCAATGATATATAGAGACGTGGCGAAGACGATTCAAGATATGCTTGGAGATACTTTTAAATCCAGTACACCGTCTTCTAACAAGGGTTTTATTAGTATCAGTTTACAGTATAAGCCAGGTTCGCTTCCTAGCGTTAGGCACTATGCCGAAAATGAGTTAAAACGGATCATAGATTGCGATAGGTGTGGGAGAAGATATGCGGTCTATGGAATCTCGATGCACTGCCCGTTCTGCGGTGAAGGAAATCTAGCACTTCATCTGGATAAGAGTGTAGATATTATAATGAGTCTAATCGATTGTTATGATGCCATTGTGAATAAGGCAGGCAAGGAAGCTGGCTATCATCTTTTAGGTAACAGCTTGGAGGATTGCGTGAGTCTATTTGAAGGTTTCTTTAAAATAATATATGCCGATAAATTAAAGGGAAAGGTTAGCGAGGATGATCGTAAAGATAAATTAAGCAAATTAAGGAATTCTTTCCAACAGCCATCTAAAGCAGAACAAATCTTTAAAGCAAATTTGCAACTAGACATTTTTTCAAGTATAGATGATAAGGATAAGACTTTCCTAGAGTATCAATTCGCAAAGAGACATGTTATTACACATAATCTAGGATTAGTAGATGAAAAATTTAAAGACCAAGTATCTACTTGGCAGACTGCTGGTCAAGAAGTCCATTTGGATGCTAATGAAATTAAACAATTGCTAAATTTAGTAAAGAGAGTAATTGTAGCAACTATATCTTAGACTCGGCAGGTTTTACTTTTAACGCTTCGGCAAGTCTTTTAAGGAAGTGTATCTATGATAGATAAGAATGAAATTGGACAAAAGGCAACAGAATTAGGTATAAATGTTGCTAATGTAGAACGAGATTATGTCTTTGGTTGGTTTCTGTCTGGACTATATTCTGCAAGTAAACTGAAAGATACCCTGGTTCTTAAGGGAGGGAACTGCTTACGGAAAGCTTATCTTGTGCATACTCGTTTTTCTGATGATTTAGATTTTACAACCGAAAGTGAATTACAATTTGATTTGTTGCATAGCGAGCTAGATAAGATATGTGATTTTGTCCAAGAGAAGAGCAGAATAGAGTTTGATAAAAATAAAAATAGAATTGATGAAGAATCTCTAATAGGGATTCGGGGGAGAGACGAGGAGAGAAAAATATTTAAAGTAAGATTATACTTTAAAGACTTTTATGGAAATCCGGATTCTATTATTATAAAGATAAGATTAGATATCACACAACTTGATAAAATCTATTTGCCCGTTCAAGAGAAGCTCTTAATACACCCCTATTCTGACTCTTCTGATTGTAGTGTACTTTTAAGGTGCATCAAGTTAGAAGAAATATTAGCGACTAAGCTAAAATGTTTGCTTCAAAGGCGTTACTCATATGATTTGTATGATTTAATTTATTCTATATTCATTAATAGAGACATTGCTGTCAATAGACCGGAAATCGTCACCACTTTTCTAAAGAAAACAATTTATGAACCAAGTCCCGGAATAGCAAAGGAACTATTACTTAATCTGCCTCTAGAAGTGTTTAGAGGAATATGGAATCAATATATTGTATGTCCTAAATTTAGTATGATAGATTTCGATCTTGCTCTCATAAATTTCCGGCAAATAGTTCAAGAACTTTTTGGAAGTTTCACTACGGGCTTTGCCCATTTCGGTTATTTTCCAGCAGAATTAAGAAATCCTATAATGGAATCCGGAAGCAGTTTTAGTCTTCTAGAGCTAGTTTATGATGGTGTCAAAAGAATTGTTGAGCCATATTCTTTAGTATATAAAATTCGGCAGGATGGTTATGGACAAGAATATTTTTACGCTTATGATACAACTGGAGGTAGGAGTAGCGGTCCCGGAATTAAATGTTTTGTGAACAATAAGATTTCTTCAATTAAATGCCTTGAGGATAAATTTACACCTCGTTATCCTGTCGAATTATCAAAAGCAGGAGAACATCATGGAGACAAATATTTCTCTTCTTCAGGTGGAAGGCGATCAGTTAGATCATCTTTTTCTGGCATAGGAGGATTATATGCTTCTCAGATAACTTATGTATATGAGTGTAGCTATTGCGGGAAGAGATTTAGAAGAAAAAACAATACTGATCTTTTGAATAGCCATAAGGATAAGAGCGGGTATCCCTGTTCTGGGCGCAGAGGTTATCTTATTGAAACTTTATATTAAGCTATTTCAAATACTGATTATGAAAAGATGTTCTTTTTGTGCTGAAGAAATTCAAGACGAAGCAATTAAGTGTAGATATTGCGGTGAGTTTTTAGATCAAAAATCCCTCCAAGAAGCTTCTTTAATCAAGAAAACTGACCGACAAGTTTTTAATGAAGAAGAGGTGGCCGATTATCTGCGCGTACCAGTGAAAACTATAGATACTTGGATTAAGCGTAAAGTAATGCCTTTCTCACAGCTTTCAAAGAATAAGATTGTTTTCCGTAAGGGGACTATAGATAAATGGATTTCAGAAAATAACATAACCGAATACCAGAGGTTTGTTTTTGAAAAAAAGACTATAGATGATCTCTTGCCAGATTCCTATAAGACCGTTACAGAAGATGAGATGCTGATGGATTATGTTAGAGAGCTTCGGGTAAAGTATATTGTTAAGCACTGTAAGAAGTACGGCGTAAACGAAGATGAACATGCAAAGGGCTTAAAAAAGGCTTTTTCAATCCTATCCGCAAGAGCCCCGGATAAGACAAGGATTAAGTTTGTATGGGATTTTAAGAAGAAAAAATACCATTTAGTATCTGGAAATGAAGCGTATAATAAACACCTAAAGAAGGATAAAGGTTTTGATGGTGTTTTGTTCGAAATGTCAGTGCTTATGCAGTATCTATGTGCTTGCTATAATTAGATTGATGTCCTCTAAGCTAGAATTGTGTGTAAGAAGTTTATGTTAAGGCAGGACAGGGAGGAATAAACATGTTTAAATTATTAGCTCTCACTTTAAATAAACACCCCTCATTGGGTAGCCTTCAACTGAATTTTGTCGATGCGAATGAAGAAGGGAAAGGCCCCTATACAACTTTGCTTATTGGAGCAAATGGAACAGGTAAGAGCAATATTCTGCGAGTTATCATTGATATATTCAGAGAAATGTCTGCAATGCAAGTATCAGACAAGAAATATTATGTGCCTGCAACTTATTATATAAAGTATAAGATTGATGATGACTATTATGAATTTCAGAATCATTCCAAAGCTGAGAAGGATGGTATACATGTTGCGGTTCCTGCCGAATCTCATACAAGGAAAAATGGCGCACATATCGATATTTCTAAGATGAAATTACCTAAGAAGATAATAGCGAATGCAATAATGCTTAATGATAAATTCCCCATGGTGCCAAGTAAGCCGGAAGATATCTATCAGTATATGGGCATAAGACGTAGTCCTTCAACTGCTGGAACACAAACATCCATTAGAAGAACAGTATCTAATATTGCAGAGGCGATAGATGGCGATGATTTTAAAAAAGACTTGAGTGACATATTAGATTTTCTAAATTTAAAACATAAATTGTATGTCTACTATTACCCCAAGTATAAACATTATTTTTTTAAAGGAGATCTAACAATTAAGAAATTTAAAGCCTTTTTTGAGAATTGGAAAGAAATAACTAAGAGAAAAACTGAACCATGGAGTCTAAAATATTATAATAACATTAAGGATCGGGATGAAGAGATAGAAGACTTAATTAAATTTATAAATTTTATAACCTCTAAATTAAAATACGAAAGCGCTAGAACTCAATATTTTCAATATGACATTTTCTCAAGCAATGATTTAAAAAATGATTTTGAGTTGCTTAAAAAACTGAGCTCTTTCGATTTATTATATTATCCGAGTCTTGGTTTAGAACGAGAAAGCGAAGGGGATAGCGACTATGAATTAGAAAGTAGTAGCTCTGGGGAGTATCATTTTCTTGTTTCTATGTTGAGTATGATAGCAAAAATAAAGGAAGATAGCTTGATCCTTATAGATGAGCCCGAAATCAGTCTTCATCCTAATTGGCAAATAAAGTATATTAATTTCTTAAAAAAGATTTTCGGGAAATATAAAAGTGCACATTTTATTATCGCTTCTCACTCCCATTTTTTAGTTTCAGATTTGGAGAAAGACACATCTTCAATAATAGGCTTGACAAGAGATACTCCAGAAAGTCCGATAAAAGCAGAGTTAATCGAGAGTAATACCTATGGGTGGTCTGCTGAGGATGTTTTATATAACATTTTTGGAGCTGCTACAACACGCAACCTTTATTTGGCTAATGAAATTGGTGATTTATTAAAAGAAATTTCTACTGGTGATTATAATAGCGAGAGTATAAATAATAAGATAAGAGAGTTAAATAGAGTAAAACTACAATTGAAAGATGTTGACCCGTTGAAAGCCGTAATCGAAAAGTTAAATAAAAAGTTTTTAGCGAGCCAAGATGATAAACTATAATTGGAGAATTAACAATCCTTACGTTTTTACACAGCATGATAATGAAATCATAATTACTGGACGTGCATTAGGTAAGCCTTGGAAAGATAAGCATTATAAAGAAGTAAAGGATAGGATAAGAGAGCATTTAAGAAGGCAGCAAAATGACAGATGCGCTTTTTGTAGATTACATGTGCCAAGTGGGCAATTTTATCCCCATATTGAACACATCGTTCCTAAAGGTTCCAGGGAGGAATTTACCTTTGTATCTCATAATTTAGCTTATTCATGTCAACTGTGCAATTTTGGGAAAGGGCAACGTTCTACTTTAATAGATCCTGTTTGCGTTGATTATCCGATGAGAGGGGAGGAGTTTAATATTGTCCATCCTTATTTCGATGATTATCCGGATCACATTGATTTTATAGAGGAGTTATTAATAATTCCGAAGAACAATTCATTAAAAGGAAGGCGAACTATTGAATTTTATAAATTAGACAGAACAAAGCTCGCTTTAGATAGAGCTTTTGAGTTGAATATCAATAATAATGCAATTTCAATTGATAAACTTACTTTAAGATTAACAAGAGAAGATGATCCTGCGATAATTGAGACAATTTTAGCCCTCATTGATGCTTTTTAGGCGTGAGATTTAGCCGTGTTTATTTGATAGCCCGTAGGTTTTATTTTTTAATGCTTCGCTTTTTTTAATTACACTAATCTTTAAAAACGGAGCGATGTAATGAAAGTATTTATAAGTCATAGTACGAAAGATATGGATTTGGTCAATGATTTCACCAATATTTTGAAGCACAGAGGAATTGAAGCTTATGTCGCTTTATCTGATGCTAGGCCTGGATTGGACTTGTGGGAGAAGATCGAATCAAATATAAAAGATAGTAATTGTGTTTTGGCAATATTAACTCAAAATGGATCGAGGTCAGAAATCGTAAATCAGGAAATTGCTACCGCAAAAGCATTATACATTCCTTTTATACCTATTGTAGAGAAAGGTATTACCTTGAAAGGATTATTGGCAGGGAGAGAATATATTGAATTTGATAAAAGTAATCCAGATTTGACATATATAAACGCAAATCACTATATAGAGAAATTAAAATTACAATTTGAAAGTAAAGAATTCTTACGCGTTTTACTTGTAATTGCAGTTATAGTAATAGGATTATATTTATTGAGTAAATATGTTAAGAAGTAATTTGTTCGAGAGCTTAATCATTGAGGCAGAATTTTATCTAAAATTTCAGCAATTTTGAAGGGCTCATATTGAAGGCTTTGGCAAGCTTCTCAATCGTATCTAGCTTTGCGGCAGATGCTTTATTGCTCTCTAAAAGTTGTATGTGTTTGTAATCAATTCCAGACTGTTCAGATAGCTGCTCTTGAGTCAGACCCTTTTTCTTCCTTAACTCTTTTATTCTCTTAGCCAATTTTAATCTTATATCCGTATCCATACGGTGTATTATCCCAGAATTCTATTAGTCTTGACACCGTATGAATACGGTGTTATTATTTGAGCTATGAAGAATGGTAAACTGAATTCAGTTTTATCAGGAGTGGCCGGCGAATATTTAGTAGCTGGCGAGCTTTCTAGGCGTGGGTATATTGCTTCAATAACGCTTCGGAATTCAAAGGGAGTAGATATTCTTGCAACAAATGAGAAAGCCGAAAGAAGCGTAGCCATACAAGTAAAGACTCGGTATAGTAAAGGATCGGCATGGGTGCTCAATGAGAAAGCGGAAAAGTATTATGCCGCAAATCTTTTTTACGCATTCGTCAGTTTGAATTATGGAGAGCCTGCGGATTTCTATATTGTCCCTAGTAAAGTTGTTGCCGATTCTATAAAAAAACATAATCGAAAATGGCTTAAGACTCTTGGGCAGAAGGGTCAGAAACATAATCAGACCTCAATGAGAACTTTTAGGGATGATGAAGAAAAATTTCTTAATCGATGGAGCCTTTTAGGATTGTGATTATTTGGTTAGAGGTTCAGTTTTTACTTGACGGGGTTTTATAGAGAGTTATAATTTAATTAGATTTTAGGATCTTGTAATGTAGCTAGCGAAAAGTAGCATAGTAGTTGCCGGAAAATAACAGACGGCTATTGAGATTTGTATTGGAATTTATCTCAATGGCCGTTTTTTGTTTATTAACCACTTTTAGCAAAGGAGGGAGCTGTGGAAAACAACAGTAAAGATTTATCGATACCAGAGGTAGCACAACAGATTGAGAATCGTAAAATTGATCCTAAAATGTTGGACAAGGCAGTATTAGAGAAATTAGCTGTGTATTATAAAAGTAGACGAGGATATAAAAAAGAAGACATAGCAGAGATATTGCAAGTATGCATCAGGACAGTAGAGCGGTATATAGCAAATGTACGGTCAGAGAATTCTTTAGAAATTGGAGTAAATTTTCAAGACGAACTACTGGGAGAAATACTTAGTAATTCAAGATTGCGCTATCAGAGATTATGGCGCCTATCATATTCGGACAATTTGTCGGATTATGAAAAAGCTCGTACAATTTTCATGTGTGATCAAATTGAAATGAACACACTTGTGTTTTTAAGTCGCTTAGGATATCTGAGCAGAGAACAAGGTTTAGACGCTGTCGAGAGTATAAAAGAAGAGACAGAAGAGGTGGAGAAAAGAACAACGGAATCAGTAAAAAAACTAGTGAGTTCATTAAATTCACAGCAATGGCAGGGTGCTTATGATGTTTTTAAGGCCAGGACTAAGGAGACAGAAGTTATACTTGAAAAAATGGCAAAGGGTTATGATGCGGAAAATAAAAGACAGAAGGCGATGGCTGGAGATGTCGCTGCATTTACAAAACTTTATTGTAGCGTGTTTGTCATCAATAGGTTACATAACTAAGGCCATCTAAAAACACGACAAAAACGACAGAAAATAGAGGAACATTAGCTGGATTGTCGCTTAGGAGTGTTTTTCCCGTAATATAAATAGGCGTTAGTTACAGTTTTCTTGCTGGTTTTTAAACTTTTAGCTATCGCCCTAAGTGACATTCCAAGCAAAGATAATTCTGCTACCTTTTTAGCTAGTTTTTGGTATAATGGGGTTCGTTGAAGTGAATGAATAACAATTTTTACTTGGATCTCGCCTGCGGTTCGAATTGGTTGCAGACGGGTCCGAAGAAAAAGCGGTAAAGATTCGGAGATTGCAATGGGGTCGTTGACAAAAAAAGAGAGGAGGGGTTAAAATGAATATGGTTATAACGGACCTGGATTTAGGCACTATTATTTATATCTTGCGCGAGATCGTTTTCTGGACCGGAGTAGTGTCGTTTATTACAGGCATACTCTTGCTGGGATACCGCAAATACGACACTCTTGAAACAAAGCTCGCCAAAGAGGTCGGCGGCATAAAATTCAAGATCTTCCCCAAGCTGGAGAGCAATATTTACACTTATCATGAGAAGATCGTGAAAAGGCGTAAGCTACTCGGCTTGATCTGCATAGCTTACTCATTGATGGCTATTTTTGTTTTAAGATATTCCGCGTATTTCTAAAGCTATGCCTTATACTGTTTTCGCCCTTAAATGGCGGCCGCAGGATTTTGAAAGTGTCGTCGGCCAGGCCCATATCACGGCCACCCTTAAAAACGCCATCCAGAAAAACCGCCTTGCCCACGCCTATCTTTTTACCGGGCCCCGCGGGGTCGGCAAGACCTCGACCGCCAGGATCCTGGCCAAGGCGCTTAACTGTAAAGATGGCCCTACGGTAAAGCCCTGCCAGAAATGCCCTTCGTGCCTGGAGATAAACCGGGGACGCTCCCTGGATGTCATTGAGATCGACGGCGCCTCCAACCGCGGCATAGACGAGATCAGGGCCTTGCGCGAGAATGTGAAGTTCGCCCCGACCCTGGGAAAATACAAGGTTTATATCATTGATGAGGTGCACCAGATAACCCCGGACGGCTTTAACGCGTTGCTGAAAACTCTTGAGGAGCCGCCGGAGTTCGTAAAATTCATTTTTGCCACGACCCATCCGCAGAAGGTAATGCCCACGATCATCTCCCGCTGCCAGCGCATGGATTTCCGGAGGATCCCGGTCATTGAGATCATTGCTCAACTGGAAAAGATCGTGCGCGATGAGAAGCTTTCGGTAGATAAAGAGGTCCTCTCGGCGATCGCCAAAAGCAGCGACGGCTCATTAAGGGACGCCGAATCCGTCCTGGACCAGCTGGTCTCTTTCTCAAGGGAAAAAGTTTCGCTTAAGGATGCCGTCACCGTTCTGGGAATGGTTGAGCAGGATGTTTTGTTTTCCCTTACCGATAAGATAATCCAAAAGGATCCGCAAGGGGCATTACAGCTTTTTAATGAGATCATTGATGACGGCAAGGACCCGGGGGTATTCCTCTCTAACCTTATCGAGCATTTCCGGAATTTGATGGTGGCAAAAGTTTCCAAGGCGGACTCAAAGCTGGTTGATCTGCCTCAGGATATTTGCGACCGGCTCTTTAAACAGAGCCAGGCTTTATCATTAGAAGATATTTTCATCGCCTTTAATATTTTAGTATCCACGCAGGAGATGTCCAGGCGCCTGGATTCCCAGCGCATACCGCTTGAAATAAGTTTAGTCAGGCTCTCCCATGACAGGAAGCAGGCGAAAGTTCCCCCGCCGCCTGTTGAGCCAAGATCAAAAACGCCTCATTCTGAAAAGAAGGAAGCGGCCTCTCCGGAGAAAGTGAGCAAAGAATCTCCCGGCCAGGATCCTTCGGTATCTTTGGATAACGTAAAGAACGCCTGGGGCAATATCGTCAATAACCTGGCCAAGATCAAGATGTCGGTATCCACCTATTTAAGCGAAGGGGAGCCGACCAGGGTGCAGGGGGATGTCCTGACGGTGGCTTTCCCCAAGAATTACTCCTTGCATAAAGAGTCCCTGGAGCGCAAGGAAAATAAATTGATCATTGAAAAAGCCGTTTCCGAATCATGCAATGCCAGCCTCCGTCTGCATTTTGTACTGGCCAGTCAGGCAAGGCAGGAAACAGATGCCCACAATAACCCATTTATCAGATCCGCCCTTGATATGTTCGGGGGAAGGATAGTCAGGGAAGATTAATGGCCAATTATACCGCCTCAATAGAAAAACTGATGGAATCCTTGATCAGGCTTCCCGGTATCGGCAGGCGCTCTGCCGAGCGGATCGTCGCCCATATCCTGGGCGCCTCAAAAGATGAGGTCAAGGTTCTATCCGACTCATTGACAAAAGTAAAAGAAAATGTGCGTTTCTGCAGCATCTGCAATAATTTAAGCGAAGAGGAAACCTGCCGTATCTGCCAGGGGCTGCAACGGAACAAGGATGTCGTCTGCGTGGTTGAAAAGCCGACAGATGTGACGGCGATTGAAAAGGCGGGGAATTTTCAGGGGGTTTATCATGTTCTTTTGGGCTCCATATCCCCTCTTGAAGGCAGAGGGCCCGGCGATCTCAAGATCGAAGGGCTTATCCAAAGGATAAAAGAGGGGATCATTAAGGAAGTGATCATCGCTACCGACGCCGATACCGAGGGGGAGACCACTGCCTTGTACCTTACTAAAGTGCTTAAACCGCTGGGTGTACATTTAAGCCGCATCGGCCTGGGCTTGCCCATGGGCTCTAACCTGGAATACGCCGATGCCACTACCCTTTCAAAATCTTTAGAGTCCCGCCGCGCGATTTAAACATTTAAATCTATGATCAACATTATCAAGCTCTCTAAAAACTACGGGCCAAAGGTTCTCTTTGAGAATATTTCGCTTAATATCAATCAAGGGGAAAAGATCGGGCTTATCGGCCCCAACGGCACCGGTAAAAGTACGCTTTTTTCCTTGATCCTGCAGGAGCTTGAGCCTTCAAAAGGCGAGGTGAGGGTGAATAAAGGGGTGCATATCGGCTATCTTCCGCAGGAGGCCAGCTTTAAGTCCGAGTACACTGTTCTTGAGGAATTGACCGAAGGCGATGAAAGGATCATGCGCTTAAAGAAAGAAATGGAAGCGCTTGAGTCAAAGAATGAAGCCGGGTCAAAACATTACGGTGAAGTCCTGCATGAGTTGGAAACTTTGGGTTTCTTTGAACTGGAGCATAAGGCCAAGAAGATACTCTCCGGACTGGGTTTTAAGGAGAAGGATTACAGCCGGCCCATAAACCAGATGAGCGGCGGCTGGCAGATGCGCGCGCTTTTGGGCAAACTGCTTACCTATCATTATGACCTGCTTCTCCTGGATGAACCGACCAATTACCTGGATTTGAACGCCGCGTTATGGCTTAAGGATTACCTGGCGGGTTTCCAGGGGACATTTATCATGATATCCCACGATAAGGCATTTTTGACCGATGTTACCAATTATACGCTTATCCTGGAGAACGGCTCGATCGCCAAGGTGCACGGCAATTATGAGCATTACGAGGAGATAAAAGCGCAGAAGCGCACGCATCTGGAAAAGCAGTTTAAGGAGCAGGATAAAAAGATCAAACAGCTGGAAAGATTTGTAGAGCGGTTCCACGCCCAGCCGAACAAAGCAGCTTCAGTGCGGGCAAAGCGCCGGGTCCTGGAAAAAATGGAGGATGTAAAGATAATTGTGCCTTCTGACCCGCGGGAGAGTATCGGCAATTTTTCTTTTCCTCAAACCCGGAAATCCGGCCACCGGGTGATCACCCTGCAGGGGGTCTCTAAGTCATACGGAGATATCCGGGTTTATGAGGCACTGGACTTTGAGATCACCCAGGGGGAGAAGGCGGTCCTGGCAGGAGAGAACGGCGCGGGAAAATCCACCCTTTTAAAGATACTGGCAGGTATCGTTCCGATAGATTCCGGCAGCCGCATCGTCGGGCACAATGTGGATATCGGCTATTTTTCCCAGACGCGCACGGATGTGCTGAACGTGGAGAACACTGTTTTGGATGAAGCCTATTCAGCTGTCCCCGGTTATATGGGGGAGGAGACGGTGAGGACCATTCTCGGCGCTTTCTTGTTTACCGGCGATGACGCGGGAAAAAAGGTCAAAGTCCTATCCGGAGGAGAGAAGAGCCGGCTTATTCTGGCAAAGCTTTTGATCGATCCTCCCAATTGTCTGCTTTTAGATGAGCCGACCACGCATCTTGACGTGGATGCGGTTGATGCTTTGGTGCGCGCCCTGAAAGGGTATGAAGGGACGATCGTTTTCATCAGCCACGATATCTATTTTACCCGCTCCGTAGCCAACAATGTCTTTGAGGTCAAGAACGGCAGGATCAGGAAATTTCCCGGTTCATTTGATTATTACCTTGAGAAGCGGGACAGCTTTACCGAGGTTTCGCCGCAGCATAAGGCAAAAACTTTAGCCCGCAAGCAAGTTGATGAAACAAAAGAAAAAGCAAAAGAAATGGAGCGCCTGCGCAAAGAGGAAGAGAAGAAGCGCAAGACTCACAATGCCGCTATCCGTGAAAAGATCAATAAGCTCGAGAAAAAGAAGGAGGCGCTGGAGCTGGAAAGCTATGCCAAGGCGCGCGCCCTCTCCAACCCGCATTTTTACCGCGATGAAGAGACGGCCAGGGAGTACGGCAGGCGGATGAAGGAGATCGAAAGGCAAAATACCCTGCTTGATGAGGAAATAAAAGCCCTTGAAAGCCGGATTATCTAATGTTAAAATACCACTCACAATTCCCCCTTAGCTCAGTTGGTAGAGCGAGAGACTGTTAATCTCCAGGTCCTAGGTTCGAGTCCTAGAGGGGGAGC
>JAQUME010000001.1 GCA_028718245.1 Candidatus Omnitrophota bacterium | reverse complement strand
TTATTGGAGGTACCCCAGGCTTTTTAAGTTATCCCGCTCCTCGTCGCTCAAAGGAGTTCTTTCCACATTGATATCGCAACGTACTGGCCGGTGTTTTAACCAATCCAGCAAATTCGATTTAAGTTCGCTTTTTATCAAATCCGCCTCCCGGGAACCAGCGGCTATGAGATTAGTATTCTCATCCGGCAAAAAATATAGTTCTTCCCCGCCGTCTTGATTAAGGATGAATTTGAAGCTTCTGCCGGCATCTCTAATGCTAAAAGCCCAGGGGAAAAATGAATATATGTATTTTCGTTTTTTATTTTTTCCCAATATTACCGACTTCAAATCTATACCGTCAAATTTATTCTTATTAAAGAAATACCACGGGGGGTTTACCCTGCTTAAAATAGTCGGGACTATATCCACGGAAGAGACCGCTGCATCAATCTTGAACCCGCCCCTAAACAAGCCTGTGTCTTTTATGATCAAGGGCACGCGCAAGGCCTCGTCAAAAATATTTTCTCCGTGGGCAAAATACCTGTTGTGCTCGCCCAAAGATTCTCCGTGGTCGGAGGAGATGATGATTATGCTGTTTTTCCTTAAATGCTCCAACAGTCTGCCTACCTGGTCATCTAAATAACGGATCTCGGCGTCATAACGCATGACATAATAATTCAGCGATGATTTCCCTCCAATATGGGCGGCCCTCGGGAGATTTCCGTCGCTGGAATAGGCATTTTGAGATTTATTAAAGGTGTCTATCGGAGTAACCCGCAATTTCCTGTTTTCCTTTGCATACAAGAAATCATTTTTGAAATCACCGAGACACGCATTCTCATGTTTGTATGGTATGTGCGTGTCCATATAATGCACCCAGATAAATAGAGGTTTTTTCCCGTGATAACCGCTTAAGAAACACAATACCTCGGAAGTCAGATCCTTGCCATCCGTTGTTTTAAAATCAAAGTGATACCGGGAGAAACCCTGCTCAAATCCTGAACCCGGGCCTAAATGCCCGTTTGTGACAAATGCCGCAGTATAATAACCCCGATGCTTTAAATATTCGGATAATAGCGTAAATTTTTGATCCAGGATATTCTTCAGGCCGGCGTTAAAAACGGCTTCTTTGTTATAAATGTTCAGGTATTTCCCGGAGAGGAATGAGGGCATGGCGGAAGTAGTAGAGGATCCGGGAGAGAAACAGTTCAGGAAACAAACCCCCTGTTTTGCAAGGTTATCGATATTTGGCGAGGTGTTTCTTGCGTAGCCATAACATCCCAAATGGTCTGGACGCAGCGCATCAACGGTAATCAGGACTACGTTCGGCAATGATGCCTTCCTTAATGTCGAGATAACCAGTAAACCGCTGAGCGTTACGGATAGAGAAATTCCTATTATAACGAAAACCCTGCTTTTTATTATCAATTGTGCCCCTCTAAGGAAGGATTTGGAGACCAGCTGTAAAATTTAATGCGCGAGGGGGGAGTTGAACCCCCAAGCCTTTCGGCACAAGCCCCTCATGCTTGCGTGTCTGCCATTCCACCACCCGCGCGTAAATCAATTGCTGATTTATTATACAACATAAGTCCCTTATATCAAGAAAATTGGGGCAGGAAACCTGTGGAGTAAAAACTTGCGATTTGTCCGATATTCTGGAAGGAGGCTGCCTGACTATTTAGTATAATTTATTCCCTCTTCTCCCTACCGGGTCAAATCCAAACAACTCTTCCAGCCGGTGCGGGATCTTATCGGAAAGTATGGATAAGGCCGCAACTGCCAATGCCAATTTCTCGCCGAAGAGGGCGCAGCTTTTTTTATGAGGCACGGCCGGATCTCCATTGAAAAAATAGTTGACATTCAGACAAGATCCCGTCGAGCGGCAAAGACTGAATAATTCGCAGTCCCTCCGGCAATACTCAAACCGCTTATCCGTCTCCGCAATGAACCTTTTATATTTCCCGCTTTCTAATCCGCGCCGAACATTTCCCAGCTCAAACTCCTTTATCCCAAGGAATGAGGTGCAAGGATAAATCTTTCCGTCACTAGCTACCGCGATCTGCCCTCTAGCGGCGGGGCACCCTCCCGTTACTTCATGGTTATAGTATAGCCTCTGCATTAATTTGAAGAACCTGTTAAAGAATGTTTTGCCATAACTTAACTCTCCGGAAACAACGTCATCGATGTAGCGTAACGCCAACTTCTCGTATGCCTTACATAAAAGTTCGCAATTTTCTTCCGTGCTGAAGAAATTAAAACTTCTCCCGCGTGAAATCCTATGACAAGCATCTTCACTTTCAAAAATCTCGACCCGTTCGAATCCTAATTCTTTCAGGTGATCATATAGCTTCACCATATCCGGGAAAAAAGGAGTTACCGTGGCGCGGCCAACCAGCTTTTTCTTGATTGTTTTGGGCATCTTTTTAAGATTTCCCGAAATGGTATCAAAACTTCCCGTGCGGTCGATAAAGGGGCGGTTGTGATCATGCACAACTTTTGGGCCGTCAATGCTTACAGCGATCTGCACCCCTTTATTAAGCAATTTTTCAGCTACGAGCGGGGTCAAAAGGATCCCGTTGGTCGCTAATAGAAAATGGAAATTTACCCCCCAGGCTGCTTGATTTTCTCTGCAGTAATTCACCACTGCCATAAGAGTTGTGAGGTTCAATAAAGGCTCTCCGCCGTAGAAATCAACCACCAGCTCCTTATCGCTGCCCCGTAATTTGACCAGGGTATCTACTGCTTTCAGGGCAATCTCTACCGGCATATAAGCGCTCTTAGTTTCTTTTTTGGATTTTACAGCCTTTCCTTTGAGGAAACGCGTATTAGAGTATTTACCATGGTCATTCCAGCAATAAACACACCGGAGGTTACAATTTGAGGTTAGATTAATGGTAAGGTCAGTAAGGCAGGCGGATAAGCTTTTATCGGGTCCCGGAGATAATTCTTTGTCAGGGAGGGGAAAAAGTTTTAGTATTTTAGCGGGAATGTTGAGCGCCTTGCCCGAAGCTAATATTTTTTCCCGGGAGCCGGCGCTCCGGAGAAACGAGATCTTCTTATTCCAAGTTTGTAATAAAGAGTAAGTTTCGGGAGAAAGGTCGTAGAAATCACCGGTGCGCGTAGAAATACCGATATACCGGCCCAATTTATGGACTAAAACTACTGGTGAGAGTGCTTTAAGAATGATCGACCCCTGGAAAGAATATTAAAGGCGGATTTCTACCAAAGCACCCTGCCTGACCGGCAGTAACGCGAAAGTTTCTTCTTGGATTTTTTAGTCGCCTTGGCTTTATTTATCTTCCTTGCTTTCATCAACTCACCTCCGTTAAAAATAAATATACCACTTATAGGAAGTTATTGCAAATATTATCTAACTCCATGATCTCTTAAAGAATTCTCGGGCTTCTTTTTTCTCCCCGGCCGCTTCCCCTTGATAATACCGAGGTTATAATTAACCTCTGCGTTATTCGGATAGATTGCTAATATCTTATTGTAAACAGCTGCCGCCTCTTCTTTTTTGCCGAGAACAAGATAGATATATGCAAGGTTAAAATATCCCTCTGTGTTAAGCGGGGCTATCTCTATTGCGCGCCTAAAATCAAGAATAGCTTTTTCATGCTCCCCGCTTACATTGTAAACCTGCCCCCTGTTGATATACGACTTCAGGTATTCCGGGTTTATCTTTATCGCCTCGGTATAATCAGCGGCGGCTTTGTTATATTCTCCTTTTTTGTGATAGGCGAGGCCGCGGTTATAGTAGCCGTCGGCGTAATCCCGCTTTAGCCCGATGGCCCGGGAAAAATCAGCGATAGCTTTATCATATTCACCCTGGTCAAAATACGCCAATCCCCGGTTATTGTAAGGCCGCAGCTTTTCCGGAGATTTGCTGATTGTATCGCTCCATAAAACAATCTCATTTTCCCAAACTCGGTTCCTCCCATAAGTAAGTATTGAGCAGACGGCCACTATCATCGTCAGGATGGTTATCACGATCTTAAAACTCTTATTCCGGAAAAGATAATACAGGCCGGCTACCGCAAAAATGCTGCAGCCGACTAGCGGCAAATAAAGCCGGTGTTCGTATATGGGGTCGGCGATCGGTATAATGCTTGATTCCGGTAACATCGTGAGAATAAACCAAAGGATACCGAATGACATCAGCCGATACCTGCGGAAGGCCAGGATACTCGTAATGATAAGAAAGAGTAAAACTGAAAATCCGGCTAATGTGGATATCCCCCAAAATGCCCGCGCAACAGGATAATCATAGTCCAGATTCAGTCCTGCGGGAAACAAAAACAGCCTCAAATAAGTAGTTAAAACGCTAAATTGGGTCCAAAGGTAATGTGAAGAGCTGGAGAGCGGATTATTCAGCAGCCTCTCTACATCTGCGAAAATTACTGGTTTTGCGATAGCTACGGTCAAGGGGACTACGGGAAGCAATAACAAAAAAGGGAAGAGGCGTCTCCACCTTGGGCCCCTGGCCCCCTGCAAGAAATATAGATCGTAAAGTAATATCATTAAAGGCAGGGTAACTATATTTTCCTTCGTGAACATCCCTATAAAAGCTGCTATTAAACTTGCGGAGTAGCAAAATTTATTAACCCTGCCGCCCTCTCTCAAAGCCAGCATCGCCTTTGCATATAGGCACAATGATGTTAAGTAAAAAAATGCCGAAAGTATCGTGACCCGCTGGAAAATATAATTAAGTGCTTCTGTCTGAACCGGATGCGTCAAAAATATGGCTGCCGTGAAAAAGCCCATAAGCTCTCTATGGGAATAAGCTGCCTCTTCTTTCATGGCGGGGAAAGAAAAGGTCAAACATGCTAACCAAAAAACCAGAAAAGAGGTTAGGATATGGAGCCCTATATTGACCAGGTGATAACCAAATACGCTGAATTGATGGATCTGATAATTTACCGCGAAGGATAAAAACCCGATAAAGCGGGAGGGCCAGTATTTAAAGAGCTCCGTTAATTTCCCCGGATCACTTAAGCCGGGATTATCAAGGATAAAGGAAAAATCATCAAAATGGAATGTGTTGTTGAGGGTGTTGGAATATACGGCAATCCCCAGGAGGGACAAGATGATTATCGCCAAATGGTTTGAGCGGATCACTTTGATCATACCAGTTATTATAGCATGAAGCAGGGCTTAAGAAAATTGTTTACGATATACCGGATAGCGCGGGTAAAGAGAAGCGCAGAGGGGATCCTTTAATAGTGGACAATATGCGTTTTTATGCAGTCAATAAGATAGGTTTTGGCTTCTTGCGGCATATTAATAAATTCTACGCCGACTTCATAATCTCCATTATAAGATCTTTCCCTGATCCATACAAGCCTGGAAAGCGCCTCAAAAGTGAAGGAGGTTCTAAAGGTAAGCTTGATCTTCAAACAGCTGTCTTTGGGGATAAAATCGTGGACCAGGAAACTTATCCCTGCCTGGCTGATATCCCTTGTGATATATTCCCCTCTTTCCTCCGTGGGAACAACCTCATAGAATATCTGCAGCTTTTCCGGGATCCTTATATATCTTCTTCTCTCTTCCATCTTAGTTATCCCTGTTTTTCGAAACTTATCGCTGCCCCTTGAAACGATAAAGGAACGAAAAGACTTCTCCAGCATAAAATGCTAAAGACGCGCGATCAAAAAAATACAAATTTTTGCAATTTCCCGTGGCTTTTAGAGGTGCTATATTCCCCAACCGTCTCTACTTAAATATGCTACATCGGGCAATTAATTTCAAGAGTTTTTGGGAACTTCCGGAAAGCGGTTTCTTTATCACCTGTGGATCATAGGTTTACTGCTTACTTACTTCTCGGGAAAGGGCGCTAATCCTTTTTTCAGCCTTGGGATCACAACTGTCAATGCGACAGCCGGGCTGACATTCCTAAATTGGCTGTTTTCGTCCTTAAATTTTATCATCATATCTATAAGATCGCCTAAAGTCATCCCCTGGCAATCATCGAGGAATTTTTTGGCTGCCCCGGTATCGGTAGTTTCCAATTGCATGGCATCCACAAAACCCGCAATATAAGCAACATAAATCATCCTTCTTGTAGCCTCATCCATTCCCTGGGTCTGATTGTACAGGCTCTTTGTCAAAACTAGATGGAGATCATCCGTCACCGGTTCGATCTTGCGGCTCCTATCCAAAGCAAATAGGGACCCGGTTAAAATTATAATGAATAAGAAGGTAGCTAAAAATTTAATCTTCATTCCCGGCCTCCTTGTAGTTTTATGCTGCGCTCCAACAAGCTGTCTGTTCCCTGCCTGCAATTAATAGTATAATCATAGATAATATCCGGTCAAGCTTTATATTGCCCAGCTGCCGTTAACTATTTTTCTTCCTTCCCAAGCTTATCCAGTATGTCTTTTGCGGTTTTTAAATTATGCCCTTCCTCTTTAGCTACTAATTTAAAGAAATCGCATTGCAGGCAGCTGGTTATTTTAGAGGCGAATACGCCCTGGACCTTGCCTTCGCAGAATGTCCCTGCGCAGGCCCAGCAGCAGCGGCCGGCATTCTTGCCGCGATTAATCCCATCCACGCGCTTTTCAACAGCTGCCGGGCAAACCCCCAGCTCCTTGACTTTGGCGCCCCCTGGTTCCCTTCCGCACTTCTTGAATTCCCAGCAATTCAATTTTGCCATTAGATATTTTATCAGTGCTGCCCAAAAAACAGTTTTATAGGTAAAGTGCCGATCTCCCAGGCGCTTTTTGCCCCGATCTTGGCCGTACCCCAGGCCGCATCCACGGTATCCCCTATTGAGGAAACAACCGGCACAATGGTCAGATTAATAAGTTTGCCGATCCTGGTATTCTCCAGCGCCTTGAAAATAATCATCCTCACAACCGCATTTTCATCTTTTAAGCCCACGAATGCCGCATTCTTCAGCCCAATGGCATATGTATATTCCTTTTTATTTTTCCCGCTGTAATCCGCATAGGTTACCGTGCCTACGCTCAAGACCAGGACATCGAAATAAAACGGCGTCTCCGCGGGCGCTCCCACAGTATCATCTTTAACCGGAATAAGCTCTTTTATGTTTATTTTTCCTTCTTTATTTTTCGCTATATTAAGGCGCTTTAAATCCAGGGCCATAAGATAAATATTGGGCTTTCTCCTGGTGATCATCTCTACGGGGTCATAAACAAAGTGGAGAGATTCTATATAGGCCAGCTCATCTCCCGGAAAACCGGGCGGGTTAAACACGGTTATCCCGTTTAAACCGATATGCGCCAGGAACGGGGAAAACTCCAATTCCTTGATGGTAATATTGATCCCCAGGCTATGCTCTATTTCATTTTCCACGATCTCTTTGATCTTGAGCTGTTTCAGCACGAAAAAGCTGGCTGACAACAGGATGAGGAGAACCAAAGAGATAAGGCCAAGTGTAAAAATTATTCTTCTTAATATTTTCATACAGGATTATATTTTGGTTGCCCAACGTAGGCGAAAACCCGAACTCCTATCTTATATCACAGAACATGGTTTTTGTCTATAAATTCGCCCTTACTTAAACTCGGACTGAAATTATAGTCATTTATACCTTAAATTTTAACACTTACTTATTCGGAATCAAACAAAAATAGGCAAAACTGTGTCAATACTCATTGTTTGATCTTTTGGAATCAGGTATACTTAACATATGAGCAAGAACAAAATCATAGATTACTGCCATATATGTTTAAGATTAAGAGAACTCACCTTTGAACATATTCCCCCAAGAGCAGCTTTTAATGACAGAAGAGTCATAACGCTGAATTTTGATTCCGCTATAAAACTTGGACCAGATGAATTCGTAAAAGGACCTATTAACCAAAGAGGCTCGGGAGGACATACTCTTTGTGCTCAATGCAACAGTTATACGGGAAGATTTTATGGAACAAGGTTCGTTAACTGGTGTTACGAAGCTTTTTACATTCTAATAAAATCCGAAGGAAAACCAAGAGGCATATATTTAAGAAGGGCCTATCCATTAGAGATATTGAAACAAATCGTCTCAATGTTTCTTTCAATAAATCCTCCGGAATTTGCTCGCGCTAATCCTGAATTAGTCCGATTTGTCTTAAACAAAAGATTAAAGTTTCTTCCTACTAAATATAGATTTTTTACCTATTATAATCTGGGAAATAAATTTCGGTTTTCTGGTATTGCGGCCCGGTGTGATCTTAAAGGCGATATGGTTGTATTAAGCGAAATAGGATATACGCCATTTGGGTATGTTCTAACGTTAAATTCCAGTCCGCCGGATGATCGGCTATTCGAAATAACAGATTTTTCAAGGTTTGATTATGACCAACCAAGAGAACTCACCATTTACCCGCAAGTTCTACCAGTACACCTTTTATTCCCAGGTGATTATCGTAGCAGAAAGCAAATTCAAGAAGATTATATTAGAAACTCCAAAAAAATCATTACTCCATCTCATTGAGAAACTTCAGATCTTGAAATGTAAACATACCTTTTTCACTATTTTATCTATATTGCGATAAAATTCTTTCTCGGATACAGCCGCTAAGGTAGGCTTAAAATCTGCTATCTTTTAAGCGCTGGATTAGTAGGTTCAATTAATTCCCATGGCTCCACAAAAGTAATTCTATCATCGCAATCTATTAATCTTCCTTTCCTGGCCATCGCCCCTCCTTTTTTAGTTAAACCACCCAATAACATTATAAACTATATATGGGGTTCTGGCTTTCGCCTACCAGGGGGTCATCCTTTGAATAAAAAGCCGAGAATCTCGACGGAAAACGTCAAAATTCTCGGTTATAATCTTTATTGCCCCGCATGGACTCGAACCATGATAACAAGATCCAGAATCTTGTGTCCTACCATTAGACGACAGGGCAGTAAATCTCTTAAAGCAGTGCCTACCTCCCGCCTAAAAACCGGCGGGATTTCGCTAAACTAAAAACCAAGGTGCTCAAATTAGACGACAGGGCAGATGATTGTGAAAAGCCGGGATAAACCCGGCTTAGTATCGCTACTCCACTACCAAATTATTAATTTATTTATGGGAGGCTACCAGAGATTTTCTTTCACCCAGGCATCAGCCTTCTGGATCGCGTTATAGTCGTCCTTGGCCCCTTCTTTTACCCCCTGGGCAAAGCCTCCGGCAGCTCCGACAGCGGTGCCGGCCGTTCCTTTGGCCACGGTACAGCAGCCGGACAAAGAAACAAAGGCAAAAAGGATAACCAGTAAGAATGACTTTTTGATCATTACCCCCTCCTTTAGTGCGATTCAATACTTTACAGCTATTTTATTATTAATAAAGAAAAAAGGCAAGGGGAAATTTTGTTGGTTTTAACTCCTGGGCATTGCCTGCCCGCTGGTAGTTTACCCCTTGCCTTTCACCAACCTCACTACTTAAATATAACACAAATCCGCTGCCTATTTCAAGGGAAGGAAAAAATATTTTCAGCTACCGATATTGCTCGTTCCCTTTACTTTATCCATTTCAATAACCTCTTGGAGCTTCTCTCTTTTCCCAGATAATAGATCACCTCAAACAACCCCGGGCCGATGGTCTTTCCGGTAAGCGCCACGCGGATGGGATGGATCAATTTCTTGGCCTCAATACCAAGTTCTGCCACCAACTCCCGGAAACTGGCCTCGATATTCACAATATCAAAGTTGGCCAGATCATTCAGCCGCTGGCTAAAAAGCTTGAATTCTTTTGACAGATCCTGGGATAAATATTTTTCTTTGGCCGCTTCATCCATTACCGGCTCATCAAGAAAGAAGAAATCCGCCCAATCTGCAAAATCATTTAAGCGCGGCAGCCGCGCCTGGAATAATTTCACCAGGGTAATCAGGTAGCCGCGGTCAAAATTATCCTTGTTTATATAGTTCCGTTCGATCAATAGCGGGATAAGCTCATCCGCCAGTTTTTCCGGATCAGCGCTTTTAAGGTATTGGTTGTTGATCCAGTCCAGCTTCTTCAGGTCAAAGGCAGCTGCTGTCCTGTTGACGTTTTTGATATCAAATAACCCGACAGCTTCTTTTATGCTGACAAGCTCGCGGTTATTTCCCGGAGACCAGCTGAGCAATAAAAGGTAATTGACCAGGGCTTCCGGCAAATATCCCATTTTGCGGTAATCACTAATAGCGGTGGCACCAGTGCGCTTGGAAAGCCTGCCGCCATCCATGCCCATGATCAGGGGAAGGTGCGCAAATTGCGGAAGCTCAAAGCCCAATGCCTGGTACAATAAGGCCTGCTTCGGAGTGTTGGATATATGGTCATCCCCGCGGATAATATGCGTGATATTCATCTCCGCGTCATCAACCACGCAGGCGAAATTATAAGTAGGGCTGCCGTCGGACTTGATCAATACCTGGGGCTTGATCAGGCTGGCGTCAAACTCGATCTGGCCGCGGATCAGATCATCCACCTTGATCTTCTGCGGGTTAACCTTAAAAATTATTGCTTCTTTCCCTTCGGGAGATTTTTCAATATAGGCCAAACCTGCCTTAAGCAGCTTATCCGCATGCATCCGGTACCTGTCAAAACGCCGGCTCTGATAATAAAGCTCATCCCAGTTAAACCCGAGCCACTTAAGGCTAAAAAGTATCTCATCCACAAATTCTTTTTTGGAGCGCTCCTTATCCGTATCTTCGATGCGCAGGATAAACTTGCCCTTCTGCGACTGCGCAAAAAGCCAGTTGAAGAGCGCCGTGCGGCCTCCCCCAATATGCAGATTCCCCGTCGGACTGGGCGCGAACCTGACCCTAACCATCGATTAATTGCGCTCCTTCCTGCAAAGCCCTTTCATTGACCTCTAAAATATCATTTCTCCCGGCAGGAGACATAAATCTGAAGACCTCAAGCATTTTCTTGATCTTGATGATCTCCTTCTCCCTCAAATAACAGCCTAATGCCACCATGTTGGCAACTTTTATGTTGCCTAATTCTACGGCGATATCGGTAAAAGGGAACTGTAATATCTTAATCCTTTTATCGGGCCCGGCTTTAGCTAAAGAAGAATTCGAGACCAATAACCCCTTGTCCTTAAGCCTGGTGCCAAATCTTTTTAATGAAGGGTTGTTCAAAATTATCAGCGTATCTGCTTTGTTTATATAAGGTGAGCCGATCTCCTGATCGGAGATTGTGACCATACAATGGCTGGTCCCGCCGCGGACCTCCGGCCCGTAGGCAGGAAGCCAGGTAACGCATTTACCTTCCTCCATGGCTGCCTGGGCCAAAACCTTGCCCAAAAGCATTACCCCCTGTCCTCCGCTGCCGGCAATAATTATGCGTTCGGTCATTTGATCCTTCCCAGAGGGAATTCCTTCTGCATGTGATCCCGGATCCAATCCAGGGATTCTTTCGGGCTTAATCCCCAGCAGGTCGGGCAGGGAGAAAGTATCTCCACCAGCGAAAACCCCGCGTTGTTTATCTGGTTCTCAAATGCCTGCCTGATGGCGGACTTGGCCTTCAGTACCTCCTGCGGGCTATGCAAAGATACCCTTTCAATATAATGCACTCCGGGCAGTAACGCCAGCATCTCGGATATTTTTAGGGGATAGCCGTGTTTTTGCCGGTCTCTTCCGTCAAGGGTGGTGGATGTCTTTTGGCCTAAAAGCGTAGTGGGCGCCATTTGGCCTCCGGTCATTCCGTATACCGCATTATTGATAAAAATAACCGTCAGGTTTTCCCCCCGGTTAGCCGCGTGGATAGTTTCGTTTGTACCTATGGCAGCCAGGTCTCCGTCACCCTGATAAGTAAAAACAATATTTTGCGGACGCACCCTTTTTATGGCGGTGGCTACGGCTAAAGCCCGGCCATGCGCAGCCTCCGAACAGTCAAACTTCCAGTAATCATAGGCGATTACCGCGCAGCCTACCGGAGCTATGCCGATAGTTTTCTCTCTTATCCCCAGCTGGTCGATTATCTCGGCAACCAGGCGGTGGGCAATGCCGTGGCCGCAGCCCGGGCAGTAATGCGTAGGCACATCATATAGCGATTCCGGAGGAAAAAATATTTTTTCCATTATAATATTTTCTTTACCTTGTTAATGATCTCTTCTTCGCTGGGCAGGCCTCCGCCTGAACGGCCGAGAAACTCTACCTGCGCTTTGCCGTTAAGGGCCAGCTGAACATCTTCAAGCATCTGGCCATAGGACATCTCAATTACCAAATATTTAATTTTTTTACTCCGGGGGCAAAAGGCTTTTTGCGGAAATGGCCAGAGGCTGATCGGCCGGATCATCCCCACTCTCTCTCCCGCAAGCCTCAAGCGGGTGAGGCTGCTTTTAGCGATGCGCGCCATTGTCCCATAAGCTACCAGAACAATTTTAGCGTCATCCAAAAATAAACCCTCAAATCGTGCTTCTTTATTTTTAATAACCTTATATTTTTGCTGCAGCTTAAGGTTGAGCTGTTCTAAAGCGCCTTCAGCCAGGGCAAATGATTTAATAATATTTGGCCTTCTTCCTTCGCATCCGGTAAGCGCCCAGGGCTTTTCTTTATTATGGCCCTTTGTGGCTGGAGACCGGCGCCTAACAAGTATCGGCTCCATCATCTGGCCTAAAAACCCGTCCCCAAGTATCATAACCGGCATGCGATATTTGTCCGCCAGGTCAAAGCTTGTCCGCGCCAGGTCATATGCCTCCTGGACATAAGCCGGAGCCAAAACTATCGTATGATAATCTCCGTGCCCGCCGCCGCGGGTGGCCTGAAAGTAATCTGATTGCGCCGGGGCAATATTCCCCAATCCCGGGCCGCCGCGCATAATATTGACGATCACCGCCGGAAGCTCGGCACCCGCTATATAAGATATCCCCTCCTGTTTTAAACTTATCCCCGGGCTGGAAGATGAGGTCATTGCCCTGGCACCCGCAGCGCTTGCCCCATAAACCATATTGATCGCCGCTAATTCCGATTCCGCCTGGATAAATACCCTGCCGCTCTCGGGCATATACTTAGCCATATAAGCAATGAGCTCGTTTTGAGGGGTGATCGGATAGCCGGCATAAAAATCACAGCCTGCTGAAAGTGCGCCCTCGGCAATAGCCTCGTTACCGGTAATGAGGATCTTCTTGAGCTTTTTTTGGTGTTTCTCCCGTGCCATACTTACCTCGCTTAGCAGGGACAGTCCCCATTCGGGGACAGTTCCTGCCGCTACGCTTATTTGTATATTTCGATGCAGCAATCCGGGCAGATCACCGCGCATTGCCCGCATCCTATGCATTTTCCGCGGCTGTCAAATTCTACGTAACTCAAACCCCGCTTATTTAATTTACCGCTTTTTTTGATCAGGCCTTTAGGGCAGAAACTCACGCAGAGAAGACAGCCCTTGCACTTATCCTGATTGATTATGATCTTAGCCATTGTTTTTTATTTGCCGGAGGAGCTCTGCGGCAATCCCTGGCGCGGTTAACCCGTATTTTTCAAGAAGGAGTGCCCTTGAGCCGTGCGGGATAAACTCAAGAGGCAGGCCGATACGCCTAACCCGCCTGCCTAACTCCTGGGCAACGCTAGCGCCGAATCCTCCATCCCTAATCCCCTCTTCCACCGTAAAAACAAACTTTGTCTTCGCGCAAACCTCTTTAATTAAATCCATATCCAATGGGTGCGCGAATCTGGCATTGATCAGGGCCCCGGAGATGTTTTCTTTGCTCAATAGGTCAACGGCCTCCGAGGCAGCCGAAACCATGCTTCCTAAAGCGATGATCGTAAAATCGCTGCCCTCCCGGATCAGTTCAGCCTTTCCTAATTCTAAAGGCGCGCCTGTTTTAACGGATAAAGGCGCGCTTGCACGAGGATACCTTATTGCTGCCGGCTTTCCCAGCCGTAAAGCAAACTCCAACATATCCTCCAACTCCGCCCCATCCTTAGGCGCCATGATCACCAGATCCGGGATGCTTTTAAGATAAGCGATATCAAATATCCCCTGATGCGTAACCCCATCTTCCCCCACAATTCCTGCCCGGTCAATAGCGAATATTACCGGAAGTCCTTGCAGGGAAACCTCCTGGATGATCTGGTCATATGCGCGCTGCAAAAATGTGGAATAAACGGCAACTACTGGTTTAAACCCCTGCTTGGCCAAGCCCGCCGCAAAGCAAACCGCGTGAGCCTCGGCAATACCCACATCAAAAAATCTCTCCGGAAAATTATCGCGGAATTTATCCAGCCCCGTTCCCTCGGGCATTGCCGCCGTTATTGCGACGATCTTCGGATCCGCGCCGGCCAGAGAGACTAATTTATCGCCGAATACCTCCGTGTAGCTTCTTCCTCCCCCTGAGGGTTTCTTATCCAATACCTCGCCGGTGTTTATATCAAAACAGCTTATGCCGTGGAACCTTACCGGATCCTCCTCGGCAAAACAACAGCCCTTTCCTTTTTTGGTGACTACATGCAATAACCGGGGGCCTTTAAAACTCGTGATATTTTTTAATGTAGATGTCAGCTTATTCAGGTCATGCCCGTCAATGGGCCCGAAATAGCGGAATCCCATCTCTTCAAAGAACATCCCGGGGATAAACAGGCCTTTTAAACCCTCTTCAAACCTGTTCATAAGCTTTATCAGGCGGCCTTCCTCCCCCAGCCGGGTTTTTAAGAAATTCACCAGGTTATCATGAACGCGGTTATATACCGGCAGGGAGATGATCTTATTCAGGTAATTGCTGATCGCCCCCACGTTAGGGGAGATGCTCAACTCATTGGTATTTAAAACCACCAAAATATCCTTTTTCAGGTGGCCGGCATTATTCAGGCCCTCAAAGCAAAGCCCGCCGCTTAAGGAACCATCCCCGATCACGCAGACAACCTTAAACCTCTCCTTTTCAGGTAAAAGGTCCCTGGCGCAGGCAAGACCCAGTCCCAGGGATACCGCGTTTGAACTATGGCCGGTAGTAAAAGGGTCGTAAACCGATTCATCCCTGGAAGGGAATCCGCTCAAACCGCCATACTGCCTTAGTGTCGAAAACTGAAGATTGCGTCCGGTCAATATTTTGTGGGCGTAGGCCTGATGCCCCACATCAAAAATGATCTTATCTTTAGGGGTGTTCAGGCAATAATGCAAGGCGATGATCAACTCCACCGCTCCCAAGCTTGAAGCCAGGTGGCCGCCGTTCTTGGAAACCACTTCGATCAACCTTTGCCTTATCTCCCTGGCTAAACGATTAAGCTCATCCAGGCTTAATGTTTTGAGCTCCTGCGGGGAATTTATTTTCTCTAATATCATCCCTATTTATCTTCCTCTTCTCCCGAATCGTCGAACTTTCCCGTCTCAAATTTGCCGTCTTTTTTCATGAGCAGCTCTACTTTGCGCTGGGCTTCGGCTAAAACCCCGGAGCAGGATTTAGCCAACCTTACCCCTTCTTCGTATTTTTTAAGTGATTCCCCCAATGTGATCTTCCCGCTGGAAAGCTCTTCCACGATCTTCTGCAGTTTTTTCAGATCCTCTTCAAACACCGCTTTCTCTTTCATCATTCATGACCTCCTGCACCAAACTTATGAACGCCCCTTTATGTAGAACGGTTTTTAACCTGTCGCCGGCTTTAAGTTGCCCGGCCTCTTTGACAATCGCGCCTTGCGGCATAAGCATGCTTAAGCTGTATCCGCGCGATAATATGGATAATGGGCTCAATGCCCCCAGCCTGTCGATCAGCGCCCTCGAGCGCTCCTTTGCCAGCTCCAGGCAATGCCGCATATTATAATTCAGCCCGGAGGATAGCTCATCCAAAAATTGTTGTTTTTCCAGTAATCGGTCCTCCGGGCTCTTAAGCATATGGGTAAATCCGGTGAGCCGATTTTGTAAACCGCCGATCAGATCCGTGACCGAGAAGTCCATCTCATGCCGGGCGCCGGCAAGCTCGGAAATAAGGAAATTCTTTTTATCTACGATGATCTTGGCGGCGGCAGTCGGCGTCTCTACGAAAACATCTGCCACTAGGTCGGCGATAGTGGTGTTGATCTGATGCCCCACCGCAGAAATAACCGGCAGGCCTGAATTATAAATTGCCCGAGCAACGATCTCTTCGTTAAAGGCCCACAGGTCTTCGGTTGAGCCCCCTCCCCGGCTGACAATGATCAGGTCAGATTTGCCGAAATGATTCAGTTCCTCTACCGCCGCGGCGATCTCGGAAGCAGCCAGTTCCCCCTGCACGCGCACCGGACGGATCAGCACATCCACGAAAGAAGCGCCTTTTTTAAGGATATGCAGGATATCGCGCACTGCCGCGCCCTTGGCGGAGGTAACGATCCCGACGGAAAAAGGCATAAGCGGCAGCGCTTTTTTATGCCCGGGGTCAAACAAGCCTTCCTGCGCTAATTTTTTCTTCAGCTGCTCAAAAGCCAGCTGCCGGCTGCCTATCCCCTTAGGCTCTATTCTATCAACTATGATCTGATACTGGCCGCGCGGGCCGTAAACATCTATTTTACCGAAACAAATAACCTTCAGGCCGTCTTCAATTTTGAATTTCAAGCCTTTGTTGGCGTAAGCAAACATCGCCGCCAGGATCAGCGCCCCCTGGTCCTTAAGCGAAAAATAAAAGTGGCCGCTGGATGCGGCTTTAAAATTGGAGATCTCTCCTTCAATCCAAACCTCTCCGACATTTTGCTCAAGCAGGCCTTTGATCACCTGAGTGATCTCGGAAACGGTATAAATATGCTTATGGCTTGCTTTCTGCATTTTTAACCGGTTCCTCAACGGAGGAGCTGGCCGCGGGTTTTTCCTCGACTGGAGGCAGAGGTTTTTTCTTAAAAACCAACAGCTGCACCGAATATGGGGACATCTCTATTATTTCGCTGTATCCCTGTCCAAGATCGATCTCTTTTTCATCAGAAGCCTTAAACGCGCAATCGCGGCTGCAACTGCTATCCACGATGTAGCGGCTGAACATGTAAACATCTTTTGCCCCTTTAAAGGAGACTTTGATCTTCCGGTTAGCCGCCGAAAATTTACCGGCCAGGTTATTAAGCTCTATGGCGCTCTTAAGCATGTTCCTGGCTTTAGCCGGCAGCCGCAAAGTGGATAAATCCAGTTGGCCGGAAAGGATCTTTTCTATCCGGTCGGATTTAATGATGTTGATGATGTATTTTCTCTCCGCGCTGTTCAGCTCAACTATAGAGCGCGACAAATAATTCATTGCCGCCTGCGGGTCAATATAATTAAAAATGAGCACTGCCAGGTAATCCTGGCTCCTTGTGGGGATGATCCCGGCAAATTCATCCGCCGGTGGGCTGGGCAATAATTCATTGCCCAGAAGATTGAGCATGCGGAAGGTATTGTATCCGGCCTTGGCATAGACCTTGTAATCGGAGCGCTCCTGGCCATCAAAGGAAAAAACCCCCAGGTTCCTGTTCACCCCTTCTTTATTACCTCCAAAATCCTCAAGGCAGAAATATGTCTGGTAGTCAAGCCCTGCTTCCTGCATATTCTTAAGGCGGGCGGGTATGAAGCTGGCGGTAACATAGGCCTCCCTGCCTCTTTTAGAGGAAATATTGGCGGCGGCATCAAAGTTCCATTCGTCGATGATCAGGGGCATGCTGCTTTCAAAATGAAAATAGCTTAGCCATTCGCGGATCAGCTTAATAAATGGTTTTTTATAAATACTTAGCTGTTTCTCGAGAGCCGGGTCTGAAGAATAGGCATGCCACGATATAAAATCCAGCGGCAATTTATAACTATAGCAGTATTTTATCAGTTCATAGATCAAACTGCGTTCGGGGGTAAGGATATCGTTGGGCTGGATATTGGCAAACCAGGAGCTTGTCGCCGGTCCTCCTAAGGGTATATGCATCTTAGCTTCCTGGCGCAGCTCCTTTACCGCTTCTGCGACAATGCGGTAAAGATTAAGATACTCCGACCTTTCCCCTAAATAGAAATCCTCTAGGTCCGGGGCATTCCAGAGCTCATACCAGATATTATATTTCTTCTCGCAGCTTAGCCGACGGATAGTATCCTTGACCAGTTGTTTATATTTTTTTAGATTGTGCACGGCGCTGTTCTTATCAAGAACCTTGCCCAGTCCCGAAGGAGTGCCGAAAAGATTAAGGATAATTACCCCGCCGGAATCGCTTATCTGCTTGATCACGCTTTCGTAGTTATCTAAAAGCTTATCCCTGGCAGCCTTATCCTTGGCGAGCTGCTCGACCTCCCAAAGATTATATTGCAAGCGGTAGAAATTGGCAAAACCCAGGTCAGCCTGCCAGGTTTCCAGGATACCTTTGGCGGCCAATGTTTGGGGCCAGGTCAGATCGCGATGCGCCCCCCTGCCGCTTAAGTCAATGCTTGGTTTATATATTCTGGGAAGGGGGATGCCCGGAGAACTTGCATCTATATTGAATTCCAGTTCATCGGTGCTTTGGGCAAGAGAGGTGCCGGCTGAGAAAAATAACACCAGGGATAAAAATAGTGAAAACGCCTGTTTTTTATTCATCTAAAAGTTTTTTCTGCACCCTTGAGATTGAAACTGCCGAGCCTGTTTTTTCATCGATCCGGACAAATGCTCCATGCAGCTGTATATTTTCTTCGGCAACATTAAATTTTACCGGGATAGAGCTTAAGAAACGGGTAAGCACATCCTCCACATTTCTGCCGATCACGGAATCATACGGCCCGGTCATGCCGGCGTCGGTTAGATAAGCGGTACCCTTGGGAAGGATCTTTTCATCGGCGGTCTGGATATGCGTATGCGTGCCAAGAACAGCGGAAGCTTTGCCATCCAGGTACCAACCCAAGGCGACCTTTTCTGAAGTCGCCTCTGCGTGCACATCCACGATAATGATCTTGGTTTCCTTGGCCAACTCATTGCAGGCCCGAAGAGTAGTTTTAAAAGGGCATTCCAGGGCATCCATAAAAACCCGGCCGTTGACATTGATTACCCCGACCTTAAGGCCGTTGGCGGCCTTAAACACATGGGCTCCGCGGCCGGGGGATCCTTCAGGATAATTGATGGGCCGCAGTATCCTCTCCTCCTGGTTGATCAGCTGGAAGATCTCGCTTTTTTTCCAGATGTGATCACCGGAGGTAAGCACATCCACTCCCGATGAGAATAATTCCGCGGCAACCTTTGCGGTGATCCCCGAACCGCCGGAGGAATTCTCGGCGTTAGCGATCACAAAATCAATTCCCATCTCAGCCCTAAGCCCGGGGACCAATTTGGCGATCGCTTTTCTTCCGGGTGAACCGACTATGTCTCCGATGAATAAGATATTCATTTTTGGCTGTCCCTACTGGCGACGCTTATTTCGCATACTCGATGGCGCGCATTTCACGGATCACCGTAACCTTGATCTGTCCCGGATACTCCATCCCCTCCTCGATCTTTTTACGTATGTCCCTGGCCATGGCCACTGCTTCATTATCATTTATTTTTTCCGGCTGCACGATAACGCGGATCTCGCGTCCCGCCTGAATGGCGAAAGACTTCTCCACCCCTTTGAATAGATTGGCGATCGCCTCCAGTTTATCCAACCGTTTAATATAAGTTTCAAGGGTTTCCCTTCTTGCTCCGGGCCGGGCTGCGCTTATGGCATCGGCGGCTACGGCTAAGACCGCATATAAGCTCTGCGGCTGGGCTTCTTCATGATGCGACTCTATAGATCCGATCACTTCGACGGACTCATTGTATTTCTTGGCCAGTTCAGCTCCCAGCTTGGCGTGCGTTCCCTCAACCTGGTGATCTACGGCCTTGCCTATGTCGTGCAAGAGCCCGATCCTGCGGCCTAATTTAAAATCCAGGCCCAGCTCCGAAGCCATCACTCCTAACAGATATGAAACTTCTTTGGAGTGCTGCAGGGCATTTTGGCCATAGCTGGTGCGGTATTTAAGGCGGCCGAGAAGTTTGATTATTTCGGGATGCAGACCATTAACCCCGGTATCAAAAGCCGCCCGCTCCCCCTCCTCGCGGATCTTCTCATCCATTTCTTTCTTGGTTTTCTCAACTATCTCTTCGATCCGGCCGGGATGGATCCTTCCGTCGGAGATCAGCTTTTCAAGGCTAAGGCGGGCGATCTCGCGCCTCACCGCGTCAAACCCGGAAAGGGTAACCGCCTCCGGGGTATCGTCGATAATTACGTCGACCCCGGTTGCCATCTCCAGGGCGCGGATATTCCTTCCTTCGCGGCCGATAACCCTGCCCTTCATCTCATCATTAGGCAGATTTACCACGCTTACGGTTGACTCCACGGTGTGCTCCGCGCTGCAGCGCTGGATCGCCAGGCTGACTATCTCCCGGGCTTTTTTGTCCGCGGCACTGCGGGCCTCCTCTTCCTGGCGCCTGATAAATACGGCCTTTTCATTACTCAGTTCCTCGTTAAGACGGCTAAGCAAAATATGCTTTGCTTCCTCGGCGGAGAGAGAAGATATTTTTTGCAGCCTTTCTTTTTCTTCGGCAACTAAAGCCTGCAGTTGCCCCTCTTTTACTTTTAGCCCATCCTCCTGCTTCTTGAGATTGCCGCTGCGGCTGTCGATCTCTTTTTCTTTCTTCTCCATAAGGTCAAGCCTGCGGTCAATATTCTCTTCTTTCTGGGTAAGCCTGCGTTCGAGGTTGGCGATCTCCTGCTTGCGGTCTTTGGTTTCCCGCTCAAAATCCTGGCGCATGCGGTACAAGAGGTCTTTGGCCTCCAGCTCCGCTTCCCGGCGTTTATCCAGGATCTCCTTTTTGGCAACCTCCAGGATATGCTCGGCTTCTGCCTCAGCGCTCTTTAATTTTTTTTCGGCAATATGCTTCCTTAAGAAATAACCGGAGTATGTGGCGGCTATCGCAATGACTATAAGTATCACTATGTTGAGAATCATTTCTATCCTCCCTTTTAACCTGCTTGTGGGACTTCCTACAGGAGCTTTAGGAGAAGATAATTTTGTTAACGCTTACATCGTGGCTAGTGGTGGGGATTAGAGGCAAGATCTGGAAGTCAAAAGCCAGGCCTATGGAAGGCGCCCTATCAGAAAGTTTGCTTAAGAAACGGTCGTAGTAACCCTTGCCGCGACCCAGGCGGTTGCCTTTTTTATCAAAAGCTAAACCGGGGGTGATAATTAGGTCTAAATCCTCCGGCTTAACCAGGGTCTCGGCTACAGGCTCCCAAACTCCGTAAGGGCCTACTTTTAATTTCGCGTGGTCTTCTAATATGGCTGGCTGCATAATTTCTTTATCTTTTCTGCAAATCGGCACGCATATAAGCTTGCCTATTTTCTTGGCTTCCTTGATCATCTCTTCTGTATTTACTTCCCCGCCAAAGGCGATGTAAAACATCACTATCTTCGCCTTCCTAAAAACCTTATTCCTTAAAAGTTTATCCTGAATAAGCTTACTTTTTCGGTTTCGGTCTTCCTCCTTCTGAGTTTTTAACTTCAAGAGAATTTTACTACGTATTTGGGCTTTTGTCAACATAACTGCCTATAAGCAGGTCTCCCCCTCATGAGCATGGCCTTTGTCCTCAAAAGGTACGGGCTTGCCCTGCTTCTTGTAATAATCCTTTAGGGCCGAACGCAGTGCCTCCTCCGCCAAAACAGAACAGTGCATTTTTACGGGAGGCAGGCCTCCTAAGGCCTCGGCGACCGCGTTATTGGTAATAGTTAAGGCCTCGGCGATGCTCTTGCCTTTGACCATCTCCGTGACCATAGAGCTGGTGGCAACCGCTGCCCCGCAGCCAAAGGTCTTGAATTTAACGTCGACGATAATTTCGTTTTCGATCTTAAGGTACATCTTCATCACGTCACCACATACGGGATTGCCGACGGTACCGATGCCGCTGGCATCGGGGATCTCGCCGACATTGCGTGGATTGGTAAAATGATCCATGACTTTTTCGCTGTAAGGTAATTGTTCTGCCATTTTATTTGCTCATTATCAGTTTATGCGGCCGGGAGCTTTTCTTATAATCACGCTCCTTATGGATCTCTTTGATCTTATCCAGCTTATTTCTCTTTTCCATCTCCTTGTAGATCAAAACCCAGGCGCAGTCCTTTTCACTGTCTGTCTCACATTTGCCTTTATTCATCCCACCGCAGGGGCCATTCAAAAGTCCTTTTGCACAAAGGGTGACCGGGCAGATCCCCGCAGTCTCTCCTAAAACACACTCCGCGCACATAGAACATTTTTCATAAAAATTACCTTGGGCATCCATGACCGCCCCGAATAGAGTATTATTAGCCGGAAAAACCGGCAAGCCCAGGCGGTCATTCTCTTTTACTGACTGTACCCCTAATCCGCAGGCTAAAACCAAAATAGCTTCAGAGTCGCGCAGTACTTTTATATTTTTTGCCAGCTCCGTCTTGATCTGCGGGGCAACACAAGGAGCCCCGGGCATACACATTCCCAGAACCGTCTTTCCCGCTGCCTCCAGATCTGCCTTCATCTTAATCAATTCGGGCTCTCCGCCGCTCTTACAGGTAGCAGCGCACTCCCCGCAGCCCACCAGGAATATTTTCTTATATTCCTTTAGGCTGGCCAATAACTCCCCTAAAGGCTTTTGCTGGCTGATGATCATATTAAAAATTCTAACACAAAATTATGCCTATCTCAAGAGAAAAGAAGGGGTTTCGCGCCTGCTCTATTCATCGCGAAAATACTCTTCCAGGGTTTCAAAAAACTCTTTATTCTTTCGCTTTCCCTCTCCGATAATATCCTCCAACCCCACATCATCCAGCTCTTCCAGGCCTCCTGCGCTGCGTACATCCGCAAACTTATCCAGCAACCCTCCCTGCCCCAGGAAACGCGAGACCTGAGTGAAGACCGAGCCGCCGGAATCCATAAAACTTCTGGGAGAGCGGTCAATATGCGGTTTCAATAAGAATAAATTGACCTTGGCGCGGGTGGCAGCGACATACAAGAGCCGGCGCTCCTCTTCGATTTCATCCTCTGTTTCCAGGGAAAGGTAGGAAGGGAGGTGTCCTTCGGCAACATAAATTAAGAATACGGTATGCCACTCCAATCCCTTTGCCGAATGTATGGTTGAGAGGGTAAGCGGGAAATCATCCCTATCCTTTTTCCCTGCCTCCACTATGCTTCTCTCCGGAGGCTCCAGGGCCATATCCACCAGGAATTGCTCCACTGATTTGTAGCGCTGGGCAATACGCAATAAAGAATCCAGATCATTCAGCCGCTTGTTAAAATCATCGTATTTTATTTTTAAAAGCGGCTGGTAAAAACCGAGGAACCTCTCGATGATCTTTGCCGGCTCATCCCCCTGGATGTCAACTTCCTTTAATAATCCGAAGAGTTTCATCAATGTGTCATTTTTCTTTAATAACGCGTCTCCTGCGGCATTGCCTTTTTGCGCGAGCAACTCAATGATTTTTTGGCCGGTTTTGGGCCCGATCCCGGGAATTAACAATAGGGCGCGCAGCCAGCTGACCTGATCTTGCGCATTATAAGCTATGCGCAGATAGGATAAGATATCTTTTATGTGGGCGGCTTCAACAAATTTTTGGCCCCCGTATTTTACAAAAGGGATATTGCGGCTGGCCAGGGTGATCTCCAGGTCATTGGAATGCCAGCCTGAACGGAAAAGCACGGCTATATCATTTAAACCCACCCCCTCCTCTCTTAACTCCAGGATCTTGTCCGCCACAAAGCTTGACTGCGAATTCTCGTCGCTGCAGTCGATAAAAACCGGGATATTCCCCTCTTTCTTTTTAGTATAGAGGCTCTTCTCGAATTTTTCCTTGGCCTGGGCAATGACCGCGTTAGTCAGATTCAGGATCGGCTGCGTTGAGCGGTAGTTCTCCTCTAAGGTAATAATCTGGGTGCCTTTGAAGATCTTGGGGAAATCGATTATATTCTTGAAATTAGCCCCGCGGAAGGAATATATGCTTTGAGCGTCATCGCCTACGACCATTATATTGGCATGATCAGCTGCCAAAAGGCAGGCGATATGCGCCTGAAGCTTATTCGTATCCTGATACTCATCAACCATGATATACTTATATTTAGCCGAAAGGAGCTGGCGCACATCCTCATGCTGGCTAAGCAGATTTTTCAGGAAAACCAAAAGGTCATCATAGTCCAGAAGGGATTTCTGGCGTTTATATTTATTGTACTCATCGCGGATCTTTTTGATTTCTTCGGTAAATTCCATGAACTGGGGGTATTCATCATACAGGACATCGCTTAACTGGCTGGATTTATTCACGCTTTTAGAGATCACCTCTAATATCGCGTGTTTGCGCGGGAAACGTTTCTCTGATTTATGATACCCTAACTTTGTGCGCACGAAATTCACCGCGTCCTCGGCATCCGCCTGGTCTAAAATGGTAAAATTATTGCTGATCCCTAAAAGCCCGGCGTATTTTCTCAAGATCATATTGGCAAAGGAATGGAAGGTTCCTCCGGAAACATGCTTGCAGCGCTCATCCAAAAGCAAAGCCGCCCTGCGCAGCATCTCTTCGGATGCCCGGCGGGTAAAGGTGAGCAGGAGGATCTGCTCAGGTCTTACCCCTTTTTCAACCAGGTAGGCCACCCGGTGCACTAAGACCCGGGTTTTGCCGCTTCCTGCTCCGGCGATCACCAGATGCGGCCCGTCGATAGACTCCACCGCCGTTAATTGCGCGCAATTTAATTCCTTGTGATAATCTATTTTTTTCATCTTTTAAGAAAGCGCTTTCCAAAAGTCATTAAAATGCCCTTGATTTTTATCCGGCATATGGCATGCTTTGATTACTCTTTTTTTGTTAACTCAAGCGGAGGAACGGATAGCGCAAGCCATCGAGGATTATCCCCTCCAAAAGTGGCCTTGGACATACCAAGGCCACTTTTGCTTATAAGGGCGCTTTTAGGGTTTTTGAGCTTTTACGATTTTATATATGCCCGGATGATCTTTTGCTCGGTGATCGGCCTGTCTTCGGCATTAACCGGGGTATTTTCGATCTTTTGCACCACCTCTAACCCGGAAACCACCTCGCCAAATATGGTATGACGCATATTTAACCAGGGGGTCTTTGCCGTGGTGATAAAAAACTGGCTGCCATTTGTATTCGGGCCTGAATTAGCCATGGCTAAAATACCGGGTGCATCGAATTTAGCTACGGGACTGACCTCATCTTCAAAAGGCCTGCCCCAAATTGACTCTCCACCCATGCCGGTCCCCGTGGGGTCTCCTCCCTGGATCATAAAACCTTTGATCACCCGGTGAAAGATCAATCCGTCATAATACCCCTTTTCTGCCAATTTGGTGAAATTTTCACAGGCTTTTGGCGCGACATCAGGTTTTAATTTAATCTCTATATTCCCTTGATTAGTCTCCAAAACTACAATTGTTCCGTCCATAGCCAAGATCCTCCCGTAGCAAAACACCGATCCAATGATCAGCATCCCTATAAATATTCTTTTCATAACTTATTTATCCTCCTCCTCTTTTTGTTTCTGCCTATCCTGCAGGATCTTCTGGGCAATTTCTCCCGGCACCTGCGTGTACTTATCGAATTCCATGGTGGCATTTGCCCGGCCGCTGGAGAGGGAGCGGAAACTGGTGGCATAACCAAACATTTCTGCCAGGGGGGCTTCGGCAGAGATGACCTTCTGGTTGGCCTTGGCATCAACATTCAAGATCTTGCCGCGGTGCGAACAGATATAACCCACGCAGCCGTTTAAATACTCTTCGGGAGTTGAAACCTCCAACTTCATGCTCGGCTCTAAGAACACAGGAGAGCCCTTTAAGAATGCCTCTTTAAAACCGAATATGGCTGCCATTTTAAAAGCTATCTCCGATGAATCCACTTCATGGAATGAGCCGTCCACTAACTCTACCTTCACATCCACAACCGGGTAACCGCCATAAGCTCCCTTTTGCATGGCTTCGATAACACCCTTTTCTACCGCCGGGATAAAGTTCCGGGGGATCGCCCCGCCTTTAATGCTGTCGATAAAATCCAGCCCCTCACCCGGCTTATTCGGAGAGAGCTCCAAAACTACGTGTCCGTACTGGCCGCGTCCGCCGGACTGTTTAATGTATTTACTCTCCGCGCTGGCCGGCTTTAGGATCGTCTCGCGGTAGGCGACCTTAGGCTGGCCGACAATGGCTTCTACCCCGAACTCCTCTTTTAACCTGTCAACAATGATCTCTAAATGTAACTCACCCATGCCGGTAAGGATGACCTCTTTGGTTTCCTCGTCGGTCTCAACCTTAAATGTAGGGTCCTCTTCGGTCAGCTTAGCCAGGCCTTTGCCTAATTTATCCTGGTCTGAGCGGCTCTTGGGGACAATGCTTAAAGAGATCACCGGAGCAGGGAATTTTATCGCCTCCAGGATTATCGGGTTATCCGGGTCACAAAGTGTATCCCCGGTTATAGTGCTGGTTAAACCCGGCACTGCCACAATATCCCCGGCAAAAGCATAATCGACATTCTCCCGCTGGTTGGCATGCATCTGCACAATGCGGCTTACCCTTTCTTTTTTATTTTTGGTGGTATTTAAAATATAGGTGCCCGCCGAAAGCCTTCCCGAATATACCCGCACATAGACCAACTTTCCCATATGCTGGTCAGCCTGAACTTTAAAGGCCAGGCCGGAAAACGGCTCATTGATATCGGCCTTGCGCTCTATCTTTTTCTCCGGATCATTCGGATCATCCCCCTGGACCGCCGGTACATCTAACGGAGAAGGCAGAAAAGCGACAATGGTGTCCAAAAGTTTTTGCACCCCCTTATTCTTAAACGAGGCGCCGCAGATAACCGGAACCATTTTGTTGGCTACAGTTCCCTGCCGGATAGCCTGGTAGAGCTCCCAGGAAGTAATCGTATCCTCCTGCTCCAGGAATTTTTTCATAAGCTCTTCGTTAAGAGAGGAGGCGCGTTCAACCATAATGTGCCGGTATTTTTTGGCCTGCTCTTTTAATTCTTCGGGAATATCCCCAACGCTGAATTCCTTGCCCAGGGATTCCTCATTATAAATATAGGCCTTCATCTCGATCAGGTCAACCACCCCGCGGAATTTATCTTCGCTGCCGATAGGTATTTCCAGGGGAATGGCGCAGGCGCTTAAATCTTTTTCGATGGCGTTCAATACGCTGTAAAAATCCGCTCCCGTACGGTCCATTTTATTGATAAAGGCGACTTTGGGGACATTGTACTTGTCGGACTGCCTCCAGACCGTCTCTGACTGCGGCTCTACCCCGCCTACCGCGCAAAATACCGCCACTGCACCATCAAGCACGCGCAGGGATCTTTCTACCTCAACGGTAAAATCAACATGGCCCGGGGTATCGATGATGTTAATGCGATGTTCTTTCCAGAAACAGGTTGTAGCTGCAGCAGTGATGGTAATGCCGCGCTCCTGCTCCTGCTTCATCCAATCCATGGTTGCCGCGCCGTCATGCACCTCACCGATCTTATAAGAGCGGCCGGTGTAAAACAGGATCCTCTCGGTGGTAGTGGTCTTTCCGGCGTCAATATGCGCCATGATCCCGATATTCCTGACCTTATCTAAACTTGTGCGCGGCTCTACCTGGGGTTTTTCTTTTGCCTCTTCTTTAAGCGGCTGTTCCGCTATTTTCTCCGGCTCTTCTTTTTTAGGTGCGGCCTTATCCAACTCCTGTGCCGCCTCTTTATCTGGCTTGGGCTCTTCGCTGGGCTTAGGTTCTTCCTTGGGTTTTGGCTTTTCTGTTATTTCCGGCCCGGCAACCGCCTCGGCTGCTTTTTCCGGCTCTTTCTTCTGCTGCCCTTGTCTTAAATGGCTGATCTCCTCGGCAAAACTTTTCAGCCTTTCCTCTTTTTCCTCCAGCTCTTTTTCCAGCTCCGTGTATTCCTCATTTAATTTATTGAACTCCGCTTTAGGCACCCACTCGCTGATCTTTTCTTTGCGCTTAAACTCGGCGATGACAGCTAAATGCTCCTTAATATCCTTGAGCTGTTTTTCGATCTGGTGTTTTTGGATCTGGATCTGCTCCTCTTTATCTTTAATCGCCTTCTCTTCCGACTCTAAAGATGTTTTCAATTCGCGCAGCTGCCGGGACAACTCCACATTCTTGGCAAACTCCTCCTGAAGCTCATGTTCTTTGGCAATAAACTTATTTTTCAGCTCCAGGCTCTCGGCACTTTTCTTGGCCAGCTCTGCCTCTGCCTTAGCAACCCAATCCTCTCTGCGTTTCAACTCATCCGAAAATTTGGCCTCTTTTTCCCTGGCCGCCAAAAACCCGGACTTCTCTTTATCATAATCGGCCTTAACCTGAGCAAGCTCGCTCTCTAATCCCTGCGCGTGGCTCTCCAGCCGCTGTACCATCTGCTCTTTATGCAGCTCTTCAGGGACCCTGCTTTTCTGCTCCTTCTTCTTTTTTGAGGAACGGGAGGATGACCCGGAAGTAAACATCCCGATGACCGCGTAGACGATCATCCCGGTTCCTAAAACCGCCAGTATCTGCATTGCCAGCAGCATCTTAACTCACTCCTTGACTTGCGGCAGATTTTGCGGCAAGCTTATCCAGCCGTTCTTTGATCTTGGCTTCATAGCCTATATTAGTGGGCTCATAGTAGCGTACTTTCTTCCGGGTATATTTCTGTTTTACAAAATGACCCGGGTAATCATGCGCGTATTTATATCCGATGCCATGCCCTAATTTCTCCGCTCCGTTGTAGTTGGCGTCCTTCAAATAATCCGGGACCTCCTGGACCTTGCCCTCCTTAATATCCTGCGTCGCCTTCTCAATTGCCATATAACTGGCGTTTGATTTGGGTGCGCAGGAAACATAAATTACCGCCTGGGCCAGCGGGATCCTGGCTTCGGGCATACCCACAAATTCACAGATCTGCGAGGCCGCGTTAGCCAGGACCAAAGCCATCGGGTCGGCATTGCCCACATCTTCGGCAGCCAGGATACAAATCCGGCGGCAGATAAAACGCGGGTCTTCACCGGCATAAAGCATCTTGGCCAGCCAATAGATCGCCGCGTCGGGATCAGAGCCGCGCATGGATTTGATAAATGCGGAGGCTGTGTCATAGTGGCCGTCTTCATCCCGGTCATAAACTACTGCTTTCTTCTGAATAGACTCTTGAGCTACCTCTAGATCAAAATTGACATATCCGTCTTGAGCTGCCGGGGTGGTCAAAACACCCAGCTCCAGGCTAGCCAGTGCACGGCGGGCATCCCCTTCACAGATCTTGGCCAGAAAATTGAGCGCTTTTTTATCTGCCTTAACCTTGATATTCCCCAGGCCCCTGTCTTTGTCCTTTAAGGCATTGTCAATTATTTTTAACAGCTCCGGCTGCTCAAGCGCCTTTAATTCACAGACGATGGAGCGGGATAAAAGGGCTGAGGTAAGCGAAAAATAAGGATTGTGGACGGTTGCGCCGATCAATATCAACCTGCCCTCCTCTACATCAGGCAGGAGCACATCCTGCTGGGCCTTGTTAAAACGATGTATCTCGTCGATGAAAAGTATGGTTTTCTTTTGATTATCCCTGGCGGCCAATTTTGCCCCGGAGATGACCTTCCTTAACTCTTCAACATTGGAGGTAGTGGCGTTTATAGCTACATAATTGGCCCGGGTCATCTTGGCGATACACCAGGCCAAAGAGGTTTTCCCTGAGCCGGGAGGGCCGAAAAGAATAAGCGAGCTCAACCGGTCGGCCTCTATGGCGCGGCGCAATAATTTACCCTTGCCCAGGATATGCTCCTGACCGAACAGTTCATCAAGGGTCACCGGGCGCATGCGCACTGCCAGAGGCAGATCTTTAAAATTTTTTGGCTGTTTTGTTTCCTGTAGAAATAAGTCCATAAAAAAAATCCCCGCAGAAGTGCCGTTGGAGAGATAGTCTGAACCGATTTGGTTTCAGGTGGGTGCCCTCCCCTTGGCGCCTAAGCGCTAAGAGAGTTCGGGCTCCCTGAACAAAAGTGTTGGTTCAATAATTATCAAGTTCTCCAACGTGCACCGCAGGGATATCTAAAAGAACGGTCTCTTCTCACAAAAGTATAGCACATATTTAGAAGAAAAGTCAATCCCAACTGCGCTCTATCATTTTACTAGCGCAATTTGATCCCAAAACGCTCTTCCAACAAAGAACAGATGGAATTATGCAAAGGTGCGAGCTCGCTTTCGGTAAGGGTCCGGTCATTGGCGCGATAAACGCAGGATACGGTCAGCCCCCTGAATCCGGGAGGGATCTGTTTACCCTGGTAATAATCCACGATCTTTGCTGAATGCAACAAAGGCAGGCCTTTGGCTTCTATTGCCGCAAGCAGCCCCTGGACAGGTATATCATCTTTGATTATAAAACTTATATCCCGGGTTACTGCCGGGTACCTGGGGATGCTGAAGAATTTTTTATCTAAATTTATATGGCTAAGCATCTTTTCTAAATTAATCTCGGCCAGAATAACCCGCTTGTTCTTGATGCCAAGGGCATCCAGGGATTGCTTATTTAGATCAAGCATAAATCCTGTTTCCTGTTGCTTGATGGCTACATTGACTAGCCCGGAACCTTGAGAGCTAAAATCGTATTCCCGGATGCCAAGGTTATTGAAAAGCCTCTCTAAAATACCTTTTAAGTGAAGGAGGATAAACTCATCCCTGACCAAGCCCTGTTTGGTCAGAATAGGCCGGGAGCCGCATAAAGCTATACCCAATGACAATCTCTCCTCAGGAGAACCAGCGCTGCCTGAAAAAACATTGGCTATCTCAAAAACACTTGCATACTCCTGCTGCCGGTCTAAATTATACGCCAGGCAGCGGATAAGGCCGGGTAAAAGGCTGGGCCGCAATACCTCCTGCTCCCTGCTTAAGGGATTAAGGATCTCCACCAGTTGAGCAGGCGGCTTGATCCCGGATCTTGCCAGCAGCTCCCGGTCAATTAAACTATAGGTGATCGCCTCCTGCAGGCCTAAGCCGACAAGTGCATTTTTTAGGCGGGAGACAATATCCCTTTGGCCGCAGATATTTAAATTTGGCTTTATCGCAGGCAGGGTTTGCGGGATCTCCGGGTAGCCATAAATCCGGCCGATCTCCTCTACCAGGTCTATGGCTGACTTTATATCCTGGCGAAAACCGGGGGCCTTCACCAGAAATGCGCCTTTTCTTTGCGCCTTTAGGCAAAAATCCAGGGCCTTTAAGATCTGCCTGATCTTAGGGGCGGATATAGTTGACCCCAATATCCTGTTTACATACGCTGTTTCTAATTTTATCGACGGATCGGTTGATCTGGCTATACCTATGCTTTTATAGCCGCAGGGTTTGCCGGAGGCAAGTTTACAGATCAAGCCCTGGGCAGCTAAAGAAGCAAGTTTAGCGGTTTCTAGATTAACCCCTCTTTCAAACCTATACGCTGATTCGGATTGCAGGCCTGATTTTTGCCGGGTCCTGCGTATAAGCACAGGATTAAATACCGCTGACTCAAGCAGGATGTTACGCGTCCTGGCGGTAACTTCGCTTGCTTTGCCTCCCATAATCCCGGCTATGGCCTGGGGTTTTTCATTATCGGCGATAACTAAAGTTTCGGGGCCTAAAAGCCTTTGCTGATCATCCAGAGTAGTTATTTTCTCTCCGGGTTTAGCCCGGCGCACGACAATTGTTTCTTGGTTTAAGAGATCCAGGTCAAAAGCATGCAACGGATGGCCCAGCTCAAATAAAACATAATTGGTAATATCAACTATGTTGTTTACGCTGCGGCAACCCAATAATTCTAATCGCTCTTTAAGCCACTGCGGAGAAGGACCGATCTTTACATCGCGAATCACCCTGGCGCTATAAAATGAACAGTCTTTCTTATCTTGAACAGATATATTTACCGGCTTGATCCCTTTAACTTTTATCTTGGGTTCTTTCGGGTTAACGGCTTTAAGTTTTGTACCGGTAACAGCACTGATCTCACGAGCAACTCCGAGGATACTTAACCAGTCCGGCCGGTTTGAGGTGATCTCTATCTCAAAAACAAAATCCCCCCCCGCCTCCTCCAAAGAAACTACCTCCAATCCTGCCATGGTCAGTTTCTCTGCCAGGGATTTAGGGGAAATTTTAATATTTAGAAAATCTTTCAGCCAATTATAAGTTACCTTCACTGCGTATCCTTTTCCAGGGACAGTTTAGCTTTGGTTTGAGAACCGTCCCCAGGTTAGAATTGGTTTAGAAACCTGAGGTCATTTTCAAAAAATAGCCTGATATCATTGATCCCGTATTTAAGCATGGCGATCCTCTCTATCCCCATGCCGAAAGCAAAACCGGTATATTTTTCAGGATCATAACCGACATGCTTAAAAACATTGGGGTGGATCATGCCCGCGCCCAATATTTCAAGCCAGCCTTTCCTGCCGCATACCGAGCACCCCTTGCCTTTACAGATAATGCAGGAGATATCCACCTCTGCCGAGGGCTCGGTAAAAGGAAAAAAGTGCGGACGGAAGCGCATTTTGATATCCCTGCCGAATACGCTTTTGGCAAAGAGGCTTAAGGTCCCTTTCAGGTCTGAAAACCTTATATTTTCATCGACCAGGAACCCCTCGATCTGATGGAACATGAAAAGGTGGCTGGCATCTACGGCATCCGGCCGGTAAACCCTCCCCGGCACAACAATGGCCAGTGGCGGCTTGTGCGCTTTCATTGCCCGCACCTGCACCGGAGAGGTATGGCTGCGCAGGAGAAGTTTGGGATAATCTTTCAAATAGAATGTATCAAAAGCGTCGCGGGAAGGATGCTCCAGTGGAATGTTCAGGCCCGTAAAATTATTATTCTCCGTCTCAACTTCCGGGCCTTCAACTACGCAGAAACCCATACGGGTGAATATCCCGCATATCTCATCAATGATCTGGGTGATCGGGTGCACGGAACCCAAAGTTGGAGCGATCCCGGGCATGCCGATATCAATATTATTATTGATTTCTCCCTGAATGCTGCCGGTCAGGTTTTTTTCTTTCTCGGCAAAGAGAGTTAACAGCTTGCTTTTTAGGCCATTTACCTCCCTGCCGAAAGCGCCCCGTTCTTGGGCAGCAAGCGTGGGAATAGAGGCGGTCAGCTCTGCGATCAGCCCTTTTCTCCCTAAATATTTTACGCGCAACTCCTCTAATAATTGCGGAGAGATTGCGTTTGCAAGGTCAGTCTCTATTTGCGCTTGAATAAGCTTAATATCCATATCAATACCAGTACCCCGCCTAGAATAAGGCTAAGGTTCCTCTTAGCCGGATCTGTCTTGCGGTCGATCATCCTGCCGCTTTCAATTTTACGCACGCTCTCGGCGTGAATATCCAGGTCTCCTCCGTGCTCAAGGCAGGCGCGGTGGAAAATCCCCTTAACCTCGATCTTGTCTCCGGATGATTTATAGCTGCCTGTATAATTTATATCTTTGAGCAACGATACATTTATCCAAATGCCGATAGCATTAATACCATCATTGACATTTATCCAGGCATACTCCCCGCGCCTCATTATATCCCCGATGGCCTCCCCTTCGTAAGTGACTGTTTTTCCATCATAGGCCTTAGCGTTATTGATCAGCTCTGTGCTGGAAATGCTCTTGGCAAAACAGATTACCTGCTGCGGGCCGTAAGCCAGAATAAAAACAAGGAATAATACGGCGGATATCCTCTTCAGCATTATTTTTTCCCCCGGATGGAAGCCATAACAAACCCTATTAAGGCAAATATAGACATAAACTCCAGGCGGCCAGCCCACATCTGGATTATATAGGTGATCTTCAGGGCTGTCGGCATGGCCGTGTCTGTAATCCCGCAGGAAAAACCGACATTTCCCGCTGCCGAAGTAGACTCAAATAAAGAACTCAAAAAAGGATAACCGAAAAACATGCCGATAAGCGCCCCCGCGATATACAGGACTAAATATGAGACGGTAATTAGAAATGCCGCCCTGACAGACCTGTCTTCAACAAAAACATCTTTTATATGATGAAACTTCTCCACTACGACGGCCTTGCCGGGAAGAATAATCCTCTTTATGTCCTCTTTTAAGGCCTTGAACATGATCCCTACGCGCAGCATCTTGATGCCTCCGGAAGTAGAACAGGCGCAGGAACCTAAAGCCATCGCGCAGATCAAAGTAACCAGCGCCAAGCTCCCCCATTCATTGATGAACTGGGTGGCGTATATTGTCATATAACCGGTGGTAGTATGCCCGGAGAGGAGATGGAAAAAGCCCTTGCGAAACAAGAGTATGGCTTTCGGATAAACATTCAGCTGGTTCAGGCCGACGGTTACAATGAAAAAAGTGAGCATAATACTGATAAACAAGGTTCTTGTTTCGATATTTTTGAATATTTCCCTGCGGTTGCCGTTCCATAGTTGATAATGCAGATTGAAATTAAGCGAACCGAAAACCATAAAAAACATGGTTACCATTTCAAAAGCCGGGCTGTGATAATACAGGATATTCTGCGACTGGGGGGCAAAACCCGCGGTATCAAAACCCGCCATAAATATACAGGCGCCGTGAAAAAAGGCATTCGCCGGTTTTATCCCGTTTAATATTCCCGTTATGCCTAAGGCAAGCGTCCCTAAAACCAAATATACGATACTGATCAGCCAAATGAAACGCGCGGTATGGATTACGTTCGGTAAAAGTTTTTCCTCCCGCGCCTCCCCCACATACATCTTAAAAGCCCCGGAGGTACCCTTTACGAAAAAAGAGAGGGCTACAATGGCGATACCCTGGCCGCCGATAAAAGGCCCCAGGTGCCTCCAGAGGTTGTGCGCGAAAGATAAATGGTCCAGGTCCTGCACCAAAACAAGCCCGGTGGTTGAAAGGCCCGACATCATCTCAAAACAGGCGTCTAATGATGATTTCCAATGGCCGCTCAAAAACAGGGGTATGGCTCCCAACGCCATCGCAGCCAGCCAGGAGAGGCTGACGACTATCATCCCCTGCATCCAGTTCAGGTCTTTTTCCGTATGGCAGACCCTGGTCAGGAAAAAACCAAACAGCAGGGCCGCTTCAAAACCGATCAGGAAATCAAAGGTGGGGTTTAACTCTTTGAAGGCCAATCCGATTATCACCGGGATCAGCATGGTAAAGGCCAATCCCAGAATAATCTTTCCGAGATAATATCCGATTATTTTTACTTCTTCAAGACGGGGCCTTAATATCATGTCTTAATAGATATCGCCAGGCAAATAGCAAACCCTGCCAGCATTATGATCAGGGTATACAAGACTTCGGTTGCAATACCTAAAGCTATATTAAGGGTAAGCCTCAGCTTCATATCACAGATTGCCCGCTAACAGGCTTAAAAGTTGCGGTTCATTTCCGACCAGGGTCAAGGCGATAACATCGTCTCCGGGCTTCAAAACGGTGTTGCCTTTCGGGATAATTACTTCTTCCCCCCTGACAATGGAGACCAAAACCGAATCCGGAGGCAATTCCACATCCTTTATCTCTTTATTTATTATGGGCGAGTCCTGCGGCAAGTCTACGCGCACAATAGCCAGCTTTCCCCGCTTAAAGCTCATAAGGTTTACAAAATCCGAGAAGGAAACCTCTTCTTCAATGACTTTAGCTATAATTTTTGTCGAATCCACCGGCACATCGATGCCTAATTCGCTAAAGGTATGCTCATTATCGGGATTGTTCACCCGGCCGACGGTACGCTGGATATTGAATTTTTCCTTAGCCAACTGGCAGATGATCAGGTTATCTTCATCATCCCCGGTAACCGCAGCCAGCACGTCGGCACGCTCAATTCCGGCCTCCTCCAGGATATGGGGGTCGCAGCCGTCACCATTGATCACCAATGCTTCCAGTTCCTTGGCGATCTCTTCGCAGATTATCCGGTCTTTATCCACAATACTGACCGTATGTTTTCCCTGGCAGAGCCTTTTGGCTAAGAAATATCCTATTTTGCCTGCGCCGATAATCAGAATATACATAACTATCCCTCTTTCAAGTGGAACTTTTCCCGGACCTCTTGAAGGCTGGAAACCTTAACTACGCCCATCAGGATATCTTTATTTTTTAAAACGGTCTTGGGTTCCGGTATTATAACCCCCTGCATTCTCCTTAAAGCCACCACCACAAAATCCCCGGGGATATTTATATCCTGGATGGTTTTGCCTACCAGGCTCTCTTTTACTTCAATTTCAATGACCCCGAGATCCTTGGATTCGATCAGGTAGCTGGAGAACCTGCTTTCAATTATCTTATCGCGCAGCATGGCTGAAAACAGCATGGTGCCGCTGATAATATCCAGGCCGAGAGCGGAGTAAATATGCGCCCGCTGCGGGTCATAGACGCGGGCAAGCACTTTAGGCACACGGAAGATCTTTTTGGCTACCTGGGCGCTGATCAAATTGGTGTTGTCGCCGTTAGTCACCGCGCAGAGAGCATCCGCCTTCTCAATGCCTACCTGTTTTAAGAGCGCCAGGTCAAACCCATTGCCTACCATGGTCAGGCCATTAAAGGTATCCCCGAGCCGGTTGAAAGCATCCCGGGCTTTATCGATAACCACCACGTCATGGCCTTCACCTGATAAAAGCTTAGCCAACTCAGCCCCTACCCTTCCGCAACCTATGATAATTACGTACATGGGCCCTTCCTTTATTTCTTGATCATCTCAACCAGTTTCTTAAAGGCATTGCTATCCTTTACCGCCAGATCAGCCAACATTTTGCGATCCAGATTGATCTTGGATTTCTTTAATCCGCTCATGAATGCGCTGTAAGAAATTCCCTCCTGCCTGCAAGCCGCGTTGATGCGGACGATCCAAAGAGAACGGAATTCGCGCTTTTTATTCCGGCGGTCGCGATAAGCGTACTTGAGCGCGTGCATCAATACCCTTTTAGCCTGCTGGTATTGTTTGCTGGCGTCGCCCCAGAATCCTTTGGCCTGTTTTAAAACCTTCTTTTTTCTTTTACGGGTCGCTACACTGTGTCTTGCCTTTGCCATTATTTTTCTCCTTTAAAACATTATTTAACCATAAGGCAGCATGGATTTAACGAACTTCGCTTCCTTCTTGCCGGTAATGGTCTTGCGTTTTCGTAAAGAGCGCAGCCTCTTGGCTTTTTTGCTTGAAGCCAAATGGCTTTTGCCTCCCCCTGAATATTTAACCTTGCCCTTTTTGGTAAGCTTAAAACGCTTAGCCACCCCTCTTTTCGTCTTTAACTTTCCCATTTTATCTCCTAGCCCATAAGGGCACACCGGCGCAAATCAAATAAGCGCCGGGTGTTATTGTATCCTAATTATATCCTATTTTGGGGCAATCACAAAGGACATTATTCTCCCCTCCATTGAGGGCGCCTTCTCCACCTGTCCATCCCCCTGTGTGTCAACGATAAATTTATCTAGAACTTTTCTCCCCAGATCAACATGCTCCATCTGCCTGCCGCGGAAGAAAAGATTTACTCTGACTTTATCTTTCTTCTTCAGGAAGCTTTGCGCCTGCTTGACTTTGGTTGCAAAATCATGTTCATCGATATTCGGCTTAAGCCGGATCTCTTTCAAACGGCCCTGTTTCTGGTGTTTTTTGGATTCCCGTTCTTTCTTCTCAAGGTCGTACTTGAACTTGCTGAATTCGATGATCCTGCAAACCGGAGGATTAGCTGCCGGTGCAACCTCTACCAAATCTAAATCCTCCCCGCCTGCGATCTCCATGGCCCTTTGCACCGACATTACCCCCAGCTGGCTCCCGTCGGATCCGATAACCCGCACCTGCGGAACATTAATCCTTTCATTAATACGGATGTACTTTTTTATAGCACCCTCCTCTCTATTTGTGTTCCTGGATCTGGTTTTTTAACTGTTCAATAAATTTATCTGGAGCGACTGCACCCTGGTCGCCAGCGCCTTTTTTGCGCACGCTTACGAGGCTCTGTTTTGCCTCACGCTCGCCGATAATTAAACAATAAGGGATCTTATTCAACTCGGCGTTACGGATGCGTTTATCCAGTGTTTCATTGCGCAGGTCGATATCTACCCGGATATTTTCCTTTTCCAGCCTTGCCTTGACGGTTTCGGCGTAAGACCGCGCCGTATCTTTGATCGGGATCAATAAAACCTGGACCGGTGCCAGCCACAAAGGGAGATCCCCCTTATAATGCTCGATAAGTGCTCCGATAAAACGCTCTAAACTCCCCAATAAAACCCGGTGCAGCATGATCGGTTGCTTCTCCTTGCCTTCAGCATCGATGTATGCAAGGTTAAACCTTTTGGGAAGGGCAAAGTCGCATTGGATAGTGGCGCACTGCCATGTCCTTTTAAGCGCGTCTTTTAATTTTATATCGATCTTCGGCCCGTAAAAAGCGCCGTCACCCTGGTTAATTTCATAGTTCAGGCCTTTTTCTTTCAAGGCATCTTCAAGAGCCGCGGTAGCTTTCTGCCAATCTTCATCCGAGCCAATGGATTTTTCCGGACGCGTGCTTAATTCGATCCCTACTTCCTCAAATCCGAAAACCTTCATAGTATCAAACACAAAATCAATGACTCCCTTTATCTCCTGGCGCAGCTGCTCCGGCAGGCAGAATATATGCGCGTCATCCTGGGTAAAACCGCGCACGCGCAGGAGGCCGTGCAATACCCCGGCTTTCTCCCGGCGGTAAACCGTGCCCAGTTCGAAAAACCGCAAAGGCATATCTTTATAGCTGCGGGTTTTTGATTTATAGATGAGCATATGGCCGGGGCAGTTCATCGGCTTTAAAACAAACTCCTTCTCCTCGGCGGTAAAGGTATACATATTTTCTTTATAATAATCGTAATGGCCGCTGGTCTTCCAGAGCGAGGCATCCATAATATGCGGGGTGATCACCAGCTGATAGCCCCGTTTTAAATGCTCACTTTTTTCATAATCCTCGATGATAGTGCGTAACAACGCTCCCTTAGGATGATAAAATACCAGTCCTGCCCCTGCCTCCTCATGATAAATATCAAAGAACCCCAGCTGCGGGCCCAGCTTCCTGTGGTCGCGCAGCTTTGCTTCCTCTAAATTTTTTAAATACTCATCTAATTCTTTTGTGGTTTCAAAACAAGTGCCGTAAATCCGTTGCAGCATGGGATTAGTCTCGATCCCGTGCCAATATGCCCCGGCAACCGATAATAATTTGAATGCCTTGATCTTGCCGGTTGATTTTATGTGCGGGCCGGCGCAAAGATCCAAAAAATCTTTTCCCGTTTTGTAAATGGAGACCTTATTGCCCGCTATGCCCTGGATCAGTTCAACCTTGTAATCCTCTTTTAATTTTTTGAAGAGTTCAAGGGCTTGCCCCTTATCCATCTCCTCATGCAAAAACGCTTCGTCCCTGGCGATGATCTTCTTCATCTCCCCTTCGATCTTAACCAAATCCTCTTCGGTAAACGGATCTTCCTTGTCAAAATCATAGTAAAAACCGTCTTCGATCGCCGGGCCGATGGCCAGCTTCGTATCCGGCCAGAGCTTTTTTACGGCCTCGGCCATGATGTGGGAACAGGAATGTCGTAAAGTAGATAGTTCCATATTTATTTCTCTCTCGGGGTACTCCGCTCGCTGCTCGACACCTTGCGCTGATTTGAATTGCGCAAGTGCGCGCTTACTGCGCGCTTGTCGTGTCGTTTCATACTCGCTCGAGTACCATTTTAGTTTTCCTTATCGGAAAACTAAAATGGGCCCATGAGGATTCGGACCTCAGACCTTTGCGATGTCAACGCAACGCTCTAACCAACTGAGCTATGAGCCCAAGCACAATAATCTTTATTTAAATGGGCAAGAAGGGAGTCGGACCCTTACGACCTTGCGGCCAACAGATTTTAAGTCTGTCGTGTATGCCATTCCACCACTTGCCCGCTATGAATTCAGGCGACGAGCGGAATTGAACCGCTGAATAGTTGTTTTGCAGACAACTGCCTTACCACTTGGCTACGTCGCCAAAAGCTAAAAAAAACTTTTTACCTCTTTAATAATATCTTCCAGCTGCGCCAAACAACCTGTCCCCTCCCTGCCGCAGGCAAGCTTGCCTTTGCGCGGGGGAATAAATTTATAACCGAAAGACTTTAATTTCCGGATGTTGCCTTGCGTGATCTTATTGTTATACATATTCTCATTCATTGCCGGAGCGATCAAAACATCCGCCTTGGTTGCGCAAACCGTGCAGGTAAGCAGATCATCACAAATTCCGGCGGCTATCTTAGCAATAATATTTGCTGTGGCCGGTGCAATTAAGATCAGGTCTGCAGACTGAGCCAGAGATATATGTTCGATCTCCCAATTATCCGGATCATCAAACAACCCGCCCCCGTAAACGCGGCCGGCGCTTAGGGTTTGGAAAACGACCGGCCTGATCAACTCCTGGGCCTCCTTAGTCATAACTACCGTCACCGTAAAACCGCAATCCTTGAGCCTGCGGATAAGCTCGCAGGCTTTATAAATAGCGATACTGGCGGTCACACCCAAGATAATGTGCTTTTGACCTTTCTTCATTAGTCTTTTGCCTTTATTTTCTTGGCTTCTATCTTGCCTTCGGCGATCTCGTACAAGGCGATCGTAGATGGTTTTAGCGTCGGGGCGCAATCCACTAATTTCGGCTGCCCCTCGGCAAGCTCAAGGGCTCTCTTGGAAGCCAGAATTACCAGCTTATAGATGGAACCCAGGCTTTTATCTAAAAGTTTCTCTCTACCCTCATATCTCATTTCCCCCTCCAGTCAAGAAAATGCCGTTAAGAAGCAATGTGCGTTAGAACGATCTCTTTCAACTCTTTAAGCGCCACCTGCAGGTTGTTGTTCAGTATGCAGTAATCAAAATCAGAGGCGGCTGACAACTCCTGTGCCGCCAGCTTTAGGCGCTGGGCCACCTCTTTTTTGTCGGTAGATCTGGAACGCCCTTCAATCCTTGCCTTTAGCGTCTCCAGCGAAGGCGGAAGGACAAAAACCGTTACCGTATTTTTCGGGTAGATTTTTTTAAGGAGCGCCGCGCCCTTAAGATCCAGGCAAAAACCGATATGCCCGCCTTTTTTAAGCCGGGCCTCAACCTCGCCCCTAGGCGTTCCGTAATAATAGCCCAAATACCTGGTCCATTCAAGAATTTTTTTAGCTTTTAACAGCCGCTTGAACTCGCCCGGAGAAACAAAAAAATAATCCCTGCCATCCCTCTCCTGCCAACGCCTGGGCCGGGTAGTAAGAGAGCGCGATTTTATAAGCAATTTGCCGATTTCTTTATCCTGGGTTAGCCTGTTCAGGAGGGTGGTCTTGCCTGAGCCCGAAGGCCCGGAGATAACGAATATTTTTCCTTGCTTCTTTTGTCTTCCGGCGGTTTTCACTACTCTATATTCTGCACTTGTTCGCGGATTTTCTCGATCTGGCTTTTCATCTGTACGGCGCATCCGGAGATAATCAGGTCGAATGACTTGGCTGCCAGGGTATTGGCCTCCCGCTGCATCTCCTGGGTGATAAAATCCAGCTCTTTTCCGACTGGGCCGCCTTTGGCGATCTTCTGCTGGAAATTCCTGATGTGAAAATTCAAACGGTCCAGCTCCTCCGAGATATCCGCACTTTTCAAGAAAGCCGCGCGCTCCTCCTCAGCTTCAATCTTCCTGAGCCTGCTTTTTGAGGCCACCGCAAAACGCTGTTTTATTATCATCAAATCTTTTTTAAGCAGCCCGTTTCTCTCCCTTAATAAACCCGCCAGGGCCTTTCCTTCTTTAGCCCTGGTCTTTATCAACTCTGCCAGCGCCAATTTAATCAAGGGTAAAAGGCGTTCCCAGATATGCAAACCCTGCGGCTTATTCTCTTTAAGGGAGAGGACCCCGGGCAGGCGGATCAAAGAATCCAAAGTCAAGCCATCCTTGATTTTAAATTCATTCTTAACGCCGTTTAATTCACGCAGGTAATTCTTCAGGAGCCGGCGGTTTACAAAGATACCTTGCGCCTCTTCCCCTTTTATGTTTACGCTGCAAAAAACCCTTCCCCGGCGGATCCTTGCCTCGATCTCCTTCTTGATCTTGTCCTCCAAAGAAAGCATCCCATCCGGTAGATGAAAAACACTCTCCAGGAATTTATGGTTGGTGCATCTTAACTCCACGCTTATCCTGCCGACGGAGCTAACATCTGCCTCGCAACTTCCAAAACCGGTCATACTGCTGATCATATTATCCTCTCTTAAGCCCAAACTTTGCTCTTAATTTCTTTTTGCACCATCTCTTTTGCCGGGTAAAGATCGACGATGATCTCATCGGGGTTAAACCAAAGCTTGATCTCCCTCTCTGCCTCCGGCTCATTTGATGAAACATGGATCACGTTCTCATAAATCCCGGAGGTGGTGATCCTGCCGTAAGAGCCGCGGATAGAAGTAGGGTCAGCCTCCTCGGGGTTAGTTGCCCCGGCCAGATCGCGGCATTTCTTGATCGCATCCTTACCCCAATAAACCAAAGCCATGACCTTTTTGCGGTCATGCAAATCACCCTGCAGATACTTTATTATCTCATTAAAGAAAGGTTTCTCCTTCAAGTGCCGGTAATGCTCCTGGGCCAGATCTTTGGATACGCGTACCATTTTCGCGGCGACTATCTCAAGCTTTGTTTCCGACAGGCGCGTAAGGATATTCCCGGTGAGGGATTTTTTTAACCCGTCGGGCTTAATAAGTATTAAAACTGCCTGGTTCATTAACTGTTTCCTCCTTTAATAACATTTACGATCCGCTCAAGGTCCTCCTGTGAATAAAATTCAATATTGATGTGCCCGCGTTTTTTTCTTTTACTGATCCTTACCTTGGTGGCCAAGGCATGCTGCAGCTGCTCTTCAAGAATAGCGACGATCGGCTCGCGCAAGCCTGCCCCGATCTTACGTTTAGCGATTTTCGGCCGGATGCTCTTAAGCAAACTCTCCAGCTCGCGCACAGAAAGCCCCTTAGAGATAATATCCTGGGCAAACCTGCGCTGCTGGTTTGCGTCTTCAACCTCAAGCAAGGCCCGGCCATGCGCAAAACTGATCCGGCCTTTTTTCATCTCATCCTGGATCTCATGCGGCAGCTTAAGCAGGCGCAAGGTATTGGTAATGGTGACCCTGGCCTTGCCCAAGACCTCGCTTATTTTTTCCTGGGTAACATTAAATTTATCCAGAAGATGCTGGTAGGCATGCGCTTCTTCAATGGGGTTTAAGCCCTCCCTTTGGATATTCTCGATCAAAGCCAGCTCCAGTGAATCCTGATCGCTAACCTCGCGCACTATGATCGGGATCTCTTTTAACCCCAATGAGCTGGCAGCGCGCAGCCTTCTTTCTCCGGCGATCAGCTCATAATTATCGCCTCTGCGCCTGACTAAGAGCGGCTGGATAACACCTTTTTCTTTTATAGACTGGGCCAGCTCTTCAATACTCTGCTGATCAAAATCTTCCCGCGGCTGAAAAGGATTTGGTTTTATTTGTCCAGATTGAACATAAATAATTTCCTCTTTATGCGCTGCACTCTCTACTGCTTTCTCCGGAATTAAAGCGCTAAGGCCCTTTCCTAAAGCTCTTCTCTCCATCAAACCTCTCCTTGTGAAATTTTAGAATCAGTGTTTAGCGCTATACCCAACAACTCCCTGGTTAGTTCCGCGTATTTCTGCGCGCCGAGAGAATCGGCGTCATATAAAGCGATCGGCTTGCCAAAACCCGGGGCCTCGGTAAGCCTTATGTTTCTAGGAATTACGGTATTATAAACTTTATCTTTAAAATGATTGCGCGCTTCCTGAATAACCTCTTTGGTAAGATTGGTGCGAAAATCTGCCATGGTTAATAATACCCCTTCGATCTCCAAGGCAGGATTAAGATTTTCCTTCACAAGTCTAATAGTGTTATGGAGTTGCGTCAAACCTTCTAACGCATAATATTCACATTGCACCGGGATGATCACGGAATCGGCAGCGCATAAACCATTAATGGTTAACAGGCCCAGTGATGGCGGCGAATCAATAATGATAAAATCATAGTTTTCTTTTTCTTTTTGCAGGGCTCTTTTTAATCTATATTCACGGCCTAATGCGCCGACCAACTCCACTTCTGCCCCGGTTAAATCCAGATTAGAAGGAGCCAGCAGAAGATTATCTACCATTGTCTTCTGTAAAATATCGCCGAGGTTTAACTCCTCTAGCAAAATATGATAGGTGCTTTTTTTAATATCGTGCTTGTTTATCCCTATGCCGCTGGTGGCATTGGCCTGAGGATCCAGGTCAATTAACAGAACCTTTTTGCCGGTCATGGCCAGAGATACGGAGAGATTAATGGATGTGGTAGTTTTGCCTACACCACCTTTTTGATTGCAGACTGCAATTATCTTACCCATTGATATTATTAAACTTACAATTAGTTCCCCGGGAAACCCTGCCTTTTATTTAACTTAATTATCTCAAATGCAAAGCAATTGTCAAGTGTTTTCTTGAACCCTATGCCGATACAGGATCTCTACCTGCAATTACGGTCACCCGTACCTTAACCGGCTTAGCTCCCGGCATTCCAAAAAGACCCTTTTTTTCTTCAGACAGTGTCTTTATTTTCACGCATTTACGCGGCAGCTTAAGTATCTGAAGGGCATTTTTTACCGCCTCTTCTATGGTTTTGCCCTCAGCCTCTATATATCTTTCCTTCTTCATTTTTGCCTGTTAATACGGAATTGATATGCAAGCATTAATGTGCTATTCACAAACCAATAGAGCACTAATCCTGAGGGCATTTGATAAAAAATAACCCCAAACATGATCGGCATTATAATAGACATCATTTTCTGCTGCTGTGCCGCTTCTCCGGTTGTTTTAGCCATGGAAATCTTTTGTTGCACAAACATACCGATAGCCATAAGAATAGGTAATATATTAATATGGTTTCCTAAAAATGGTATTGAATTTTTTAGAGTGAAGAGGTGGTCCGGAGCAGAAAGATCCTGGATCCACAAGAACTTTGCCCCCCTTAATGCGACAGAGCGGATCAGCGCCTGATATAGAGCAAAGAAAATAGGCATTTGTAACAACAAAGGCAGACAACCGCCTAATGGGTTAACCTTATGTTCCTTATAGAGTTCCATTATTTCCTTGTTCAATTTTTGTGGATTATTTTTAAGCTCGCAGCGCAGGGCTTCAATTTTGGGCTGTAATAATTGCATTTCTTTCATTGAGCGCATTTGTTTTAAGGTGAGCGGGAAAAGCACAAGATAAACTACAAGGCTCAAGAGAATTATGGCCAAACCCCAATTATGCACCAAACTATAAAAGAATCCTAATAGCTGTAAAAGAAGCTGGGCAATAAAATCAAAGGTTCCGTAGTAGATTATTGCGGACCATTCTGGCTTTATATTATTTATAGTTTTTGAATCCTGCGGCCCCAAATAAATTCGATATAATTGTCCAATCTGTTCATTTGGCTTTAAATTGATCTCTTTCCCCTGTATTCCGATCTCAGATTCCTGACCATTGAGTTTCTTAATATAGCCGCTGGCTGCGGAAACCGGTTCAACAATGGCGCAAAAATACTGGTCGCGTAAACCTATGAATTTTACATCCTGGCTATTGAACTCTTTTCCGGCGCCAAGATGCCAATTCTTTTCCCCGCCTGCTACAAAAACACCGTAATAACGTGATTGCGGATTCTTTGAAGACATATTGAGTGTTCCTAAGGATAAACGGGAATTTAGTGTAAGGACAGAAGAGGATATATTGCGGGTATTTATCTTTAACTCTATGACATAACTATCTTTAGGAAAATAAAATTCTTTAACAATGTGTTTATCTTGACCGTGGTAAATAAAGGAAATTGAATCCCTGGTTATCTTGTCCAGCTTAAATAGATTATCGCCGTCGCTGTAAAAACCATCTGCCAGCACCAGGCTGTGATCCAGGTTAACCTTAAAGATCACCTCAACAATCGCTGCTTTTGCAACGTCAAAAATTATTTCCCGGTTATTCTGTTTAAAACTCACCAGCTCTTTTGCCGCTTCTTTGGGGGGCTGCGCGGAGGCCTGGACAACGGCAGAAGGCAGGTTATTGACATTAGGCGTAGTTAATTGCGTAACCTGTTTATTATCAATGGTTTGAGTTTTATTAACTAGCGTTGACCAGCTTAACATTATCAAAAGCGACAAAGCAATAGCAAGCACTAAGCGTTTTTCCATAAATTTTATATTAAGGGATCATAACCTGACCGGCCGGAAAATGGGTGGCAGCGGGATATTCTTGTCAGACCCTTAGATACTCCTTTAATGATTCCGTATTTTGAAATTGCCTGTTTGGTATATTCAGAGCAGCCTGGTTCAAAACGGCATGTTTCCGGTAGGATGCTCCTTAAATACCTCTGGTATGCCGTGATCAACCCCAGCATCAAGCTTACAAGCCTCAAACGCAAAGCTTCCTTCTGCCTTTCTTCCGTCGGCGAGCTAATAGGCTGCGCCCGGACTTAGTGGCCATTTTGCTGCGGAAACCATGACGTTTCTTGCCCACGATGTTTGTAGGCGTTTTTAAATTCTTCTTCATTTTTTAGAACTCCTTTTTTAAACAAGCCTTCTTGATTTTGTGAATTGTAACACACATTTTCCAGGCGGTCAAGTTTTTTGTTGACGCCCCCGCATATTATTGTATAATAAATGGCGTTTAACTTTTTTGCTTGTAAGGATTTTGCTCTCTGTTATAATGGCCTTGATCGAAGATAGGCTGAACTTGATTTTTATCCACAGACTTATGCAAGCTGTGCATAAACTGTTAACTCTGTTAAACCCGCCGGCCGGCTATGCTATCTGGCGAGATAAATTTTTTAATGGGGACTATGCCTGAAATTAATCAACAGTGGGAAGAAGCGCAGAGGGAGTTGAAGGGGAGGCTTGGAGAGACCATCTTTGCTACTTGGATCGCCCCTCTTAAATTTTCTGCCAAGGGCAGCCAGGAGATCGATCTTGAAGCCCCGGATCAATTTTTCAAAGATTGGGTTGAAAAGCATTATCTCGGCTCTATTGCAGAAACCCTCAAACAACGAGGCCTGAATAATCTGTTAGTAACATTGAGCGTGGGCAACAGTCAAATCAAACCTGCCGCCCCGGAGAAAGCGGCAGAACCGAACATCAAGACAGGCCAGGTTGCCGGATACATCAATCTCAACTCGCGCTATACCTTTGAAAATTTTGTCGTGGGCTCCGGAAACCGCCATGCGCACGCTTATTCGCTGGCAGTGGCCAATGCCCCGGCTAAAACATATAACCCGCTCTTTATTTACGGAGGGGTGGGCTTGGGCAAAACACACCTGATCCAGGCGATCTGCCACCATATAAAAAACTCTTCGCCGGCCGGGGTAAAAATATGTTATATATCCAGCGAAAAGTTCACCAATGAGTTGATCGACGCCATACAGCATCATTCCACGGCGTCGTTCCGCCAAAAATACCGCAATGCCGATGTCCTGGTTATCGATGATATCCACTTTATTGCCGGCAAAGAATCTACCCAGGAAGAATTTTTCCATACATTTAACACTCTTTACGACAGCCATAAGCAGATCGTTTTCTCATCAGACCGGCCCCCTAAGGAGATCGCCAATTTACAGGAGCGGCTGGTGTCGCGGTTCGGCTGGGGGCTTACCACGGATATCCAGCCTCCGGACCTGGAGACACGCGTGGCTATCCTCAAGAAAAAGATCGAGCGGGAGCCGGTTAGCGTGCCGGATGAAGTGATCTTTTTTATTGCCCAGCTGATCAAAACCAATATCCGCGAATTGGAGGGGGCCTTGATCAGGACCATTGCCTATTCTCTCCTGGAAGAGGAACCGGTAACCCTGCAGCTGACTAAAGAGGTGCTCAAGGACCTCTTAAAAGAACCAAAGAAGTTAATTACCGTTGACTTTATTCAACGCTGCGTGGTAGAGGAGTTCAGTGTTACTTTGCAGGATCTAAAAACCAAACGCCGTAACAAACAAGTAGTGTTGCCGCGGCAGATCGCCATGTATTTAAGCAGGGAGTTGACAGACCTGTCCCTGCCCGAGATCGGGGAGGCCTTTGGAGGCAAAGACCACACTACCGTATTGCATTCTTATAACAAAATCAAAGAAAACGTACTGCATGATCCCGATCTAAAGGAGCGCCTGGAAAAAGTTATCCAGGTTATTAAACAATAATCCACGGGTTATCAAGGGGATGGTTTAGTTTTAATTGCCATATGATCCAAGGGGTTGGGGACTTTTCAACAGAAACTTAAGTCCTTTATTACTATTACGATATTAAGTTTTTAAATATATATAAATAGAAGGAGATAAAAAATGAGGTTTAAGGTTGAGAAAAACACCCTGATCAATGCGATCCAAACAGTACAGAATGTTATCAGCACCAAGTCTACTTTACCTATACTTTCCAATATTTTAATAGAGACGCAGCAGAAGGGGATCAGTCTGACTGCGACGGATTTAGATATAGGGATAACCTGTGTAATCCCTGTGGATATTCAGGAACCCGGTAAGGTCACAATACCGGCTAAAAGATTTAGCGATATAATCAAAGAATTCCCGCTGGAGATGGTGAACGTTACCACCAAAAAGAACAATCTCACGATCATTGATTCGGATATGTGCCAGTTTAAAATTATGGGCTTAGGCGGGGAAGAATTTCCCAGGCTGCCTGAGTTTAAGGATAAAAAAGCAATTAAACTCGAGCAATCTACCTTAAAAGAAATGTTGTCTTTGACCTCTTTTGCTGTTTCTTTAGATGAAACCCGCTATATTTTAAATGGCACCCTTTTTAAGATCGGTAAAGGCTTATTAACCCTGGTCTCTACCGATGGAAAAAGGCTGGCTGTTGCCGAAAGAAAACTGGGAGGAGAAATAGAGGGGGACCTGCAAATGATCGTCCCTATTAAAACAATCCATGAATTAAACCGCAACCTGAAAGAGGACGGGGAACTATCCTTGGTTGTGGGAAGCAATCAGGCGCTTTTTGATCTGGGGGGAGTTGTGTTGATTTCGCGTTTGATCGAGGGAGAATTCCCTGATTACAAACAAGTTGTGCCGCCGGCCTCCGAAAATAAATTGAAGATAGGCCGTAACCAGTTTTTGTTGGCGGTCAAAAGAGCCGCGCTCCTGGCAACCCCGGATTACCAGGGAGTGAAATTAGAGGTTTTTAAAAACAAATTAGTTATTTCCAAGTCCACCCCGGATGTAGGCGAGTCTCGGGAGGAGTTAGCTGTAGAATACCAGGGTAAGGAGCTGGTGATTGGTTTTAACCCGGCCTATTTAATTGATATTTTGAAAAACCTGAACGAGGAAACGATCAGCCTGGAGTTGACCGACAGCGAAAAACCCGGGGTGATCCGGACTAGCGGGTATATTTATATAGTGTTGCCCATGCGCCTTAATTAAGAGTATGGAGCACCTAAAAGACACGATAGATGCGCTTATGACCGGGCTGTCGGAGAAAAATGCCGGGCCGCGGGGAGGTAATCCCGAGCAATGGTTAAAAAAAGCCTTGACAAAAAAAGAGTTGGGGCATATAAAAGTTAAATATTTCAGCAAGGGTATCCTGGGTTTAAGCGTGGATTCCTCCGCCTGGCTGTATATTTTAAGCCTGCGCAAAGAAGAGCTGTTGAATAAACTGAAACAGGAAAATTCCGGGTTAAAAAATATAAATTTTCGCATCGGGGAGATATAGTGAAAAAGCCGAAAGAACGCATGAAAGATAATCCCAAGCCTCCCGCAGGGGAGAAGGCCTATGACGCTACCAGCATCCAGGTTTTAGAGGGGATAGAGGCGGTCAGGCGCCGGCCGGCAATGTATATCGGGGATACCTCAACCCGTGGCTTGCACCATTTGGTTTATGAGGTTGTGGATAACAGCGTTGATGAGAGCCTGGCCGGCCATTGCAGCGATATTGCCGTCGAGGTGCATGGCGATAACAGCATCACGGTTATTGACAACGGCCGCGGCATCCCGGTGGATATGCACAAAACCGAGAAGAAACCGGCGGTGGAGGTCGCCTTAACTACTTTGCATGCCGGGGGTAAATTTGACCACCGTTCTTATAAGGTTTCCGGCGGATTGCACGGCGTGGGCGTCAGCTGCGTTAATGCGCTTTCCGATTGGCTTGAGGTGGAAGTCAAGCGGGACGGCAAGATCTACCACCAGCGCTATGAACGGGGCAAGACCGTTTCCAAGCTTACGGTTATCGGTAAAAGCAATTCTACCGGCACCAAGATCACCTTTAAGCCGGATAAGAGCATTTTTACCAAGACAGATTACTCCTACGATATATTAAGCCAGCGTTTAAGGGAGCTTGCTTTTTTAAATAAGGGCCTGCATATTAAATTAACCGATGACCGCTCGGATAAAGAATCGGTTTTTGAGTTTGCCGGAGGGATCGTTTCCTTTGTTGAATATCTCAACAAGAATAAGAACCCTTTGCACAACAAGGTGGTTTATTTTGAAAAGGCCCAGGACGATATTAATGTGGAGGTCGCCCTGCAGTATAACGACGGTTACGCCGAAACAATGTTCTCCTTCGCCAACAATATCAACACCATTGAAGGGGGCACGCATCTATCCGGATTTAAATCCGCCTTAACCCGGGCGATCAACCAGTATGCCAAATCCAAGAATTTGCTTAAAGACGATATCGCTATTACCGGAGATGATGTGCGCGAAGGCCTCACCGCGGTAATCAGCGTTAAAGTCCCTAACCCGCAATTTGAAGGCCAGACCAAAACTAAGCTGGGCAACTCTGAAGTGGAGGGGCTGGTGGCTTCATCCAGCCTGGAGGCGCTTTCCAGTTATTTCGAAGAGAATCCTTCTGTCGGCAATAAGATCATTGAGAAGGTGATTGTCGCATCCAGGGCCAGGGAGGCCGCACGCAAGGCGCGCGAGCTGACCCGCAGAAAAGGCGCTTTGGAAGGAGCGGGGCTGCCGGGTAAATTGGCGGATTGCTCCGAGAGGGATGCCGCGCTTTGCGAATTGTACATCGTGGAAGGCGATAGTGCCGGAGGCTCGGCAAAACAAGGTCGCGACAGGAGATTCCAGGCCATCTTGCCCATTAAGGGAAAAATCCTCAATGTAGAGAAATCGCGACTGGACAAAATTTTATCCAACGAAGAGATCCGCACAATCATTACTGCCTTAGGCACAGGCATTGGGGAGGAATTTGACCTTGCCAAATTACGGTACCATAAGCTGATGCTTATGGCGGATGCGGATATCGACGGCTCGCATATCCGCACCCTGCTTTTGACTCTATTGTACCGCCAGATGCCCAAGCTGGTAGAGGAAGGGCATGTTTATATAACCCAGCCGCCTCTTTATAAAATTAAAAGAGGCCAGCGGGAAGAGTATATCCAAACCGAACAGCAGATGGATGACCTGCTTTTAGATCTGGGCCGCGAAGGGCATAAATTATTACGGGTCAAAGACAAGCAATCCTTTACCGATAACCAGTTCAAGGAGCTGCTAAAGTTGTTGGTCGAGCTGGACAAGTTGGGTAGGTATTTAGAGAAAAAGGGAGTAAATTTTGCAGAATATCTCTCTTTTAGACATCCAAAGACCAAAAGAATGCCTATTTATAGGGTAAAAGTGGATGGTGAAGACCATTTTGTCTTTTCCGACAAAGAGCTGGCCAGTCTTACGGAGAAGGAGGGGAAAGAGGCAGAGCAGGATGTTTTACAGCTCTTTGAGGCGCAGGAAATCGAACAGGTGATCGCTAAGATTGAAAAGCTGGGCCTTGGGATCGAGACCTATTTTAGCAGCACGATAGTTCCTAAAGCCGCAACAACTAAGGAAGGCGAAAAAAAATTAAAGGCAGTTTACCGGGTTACGAACGAAGAGGATGCCAAAGAGGTCTTTAGTTTAAAAGAGATTTTGGCTTATATTAAAGAAGTGGCCACAAAAGGCATGCATATTCAAAGATATAAAGGCCTTGGTGAAATGAACCCGCATCAGCTCTGGGAAACTACCATGGACCCGGAAAAACGGACGATCCTGCAGGTAACCCTGGAGGATGCTGTTGAAGCGGACAAGATGTTTACGGTTTTAATGGGGGATCAGGTAGAACCGCGCCGCCAGTTTATCGAAGAGTACGCGCATCAAGTAAAGAATTTGGATATATAAAATGTATACTCGTAACGAAAGAATCATTCCGGTTTATATTGAAGATGAGGTCAAGGACTCATATTTAAATTACGCGATGAGCGTGATCGTGGGCCGGGCCCTGCCCGATGTGCGCGACGGGTTAAAGCCGGTTCATCGCAGGATCCTTTACGCGATGCAGGAGCTTAATCTTGAGCATTCCAAGCCTTATAAAAAATGCGCGCGTATCGTCGGAGAGGTCCTGGGTAAATACCATCCCCATGGAGATGTAGCGGTCTATGATACCCTGGTAAGAATGGCTCAGGATTTTTCCCTACGTTATCCTCTTGTGGACGGCCAGGGTAACTTTGGCTCTGTAGACGGGGATACTGCCGCGGCCATGCGTTATACCGAGGCGCGTCTTGCATCGGTTTCCGAGGAGATGCTCGCGGACATTGAAAAGGACACGGTTATTTTCGGGCCCAACTTCGATTCCTCTTTAAAGGAACCCCTGCTTTTACCGGCGACCTTGCCCAACCTTTTAGTCAACGGTTCAAGCGGCATTGCCGTAGGCATGGCTACCAATATTCCACCGCATAATTTACATGAGGTTTGTGATGCGATCATTTATCTCCTCGATCATCCAGAAGCGGAGATAAAAGATCTCATGCGTTATGTTACGGGCCCGGATTTTCCCACCGGAGGATTGATCTGCGGCAAGGCCGGGATCAAAGATGCCTATACTACCGGAAGAGGCAAGCTATTAGTACGCGCCCGGGCGACGGTGGAGCATCAGAAGAACGGCAAGGACCTGATCGTCTTTACCGAGATCCCTTATCAGGTGCAGAAATCCGGGATCATTGAGGCCATTGCCGCTTTAGTTGACGATAAAAAGATTGAAGGCATATCTGATGTCCGCGATGAATCCGACAAAGACGGCATGCGTATTGTAGTGGAGCTTAAGCGGGATATCGAATCCCAGATCGTTTTAAACCAGCTTTTTAAGCATACCCAGCTGGAAAATACCTTCGGTATTATTATGCTGGCTTTGGTGGATAACCGGCCAAAGGTCCTGAATTTGCGCCAGGTCCTGGATTGTTATATCGAACACCGCAAGATAGTTATCCGCAGGCGCACGCAATTTGAATTAGATAAGGCCTTAAAGCGCGCCCACATCTTGGAAGGCCTGAAGATCGCGCTTAAATTTATCGACCGGATCATCAAAGTCATCAAGACCTCCAAAAGCGTTGAAGCGGCCAAAGTCAACCTGATGAAGGAGTTCGAGCTTTCCGAGATCCAGTCGCAGGCGATCCTGGAAATGCAGCTGCAGCGGCTTACGGCTCTAGAGAGGGATAAAATCGACGCGGAGTACGCCGAGCTATTAAAGAAGATCGAGCTATGCCGGGCAATTTTAGCCTCCGAGAAGAAGATCGAGGGGATCATTAAGGAAGAACTGGAGAATTTGAAGAAAAAATACGGCGACTCCCGGCGCACAGACATTGTCAAAGAGGCGGAGGAGCTGGAGGTCGAAGATTTAATTGCCGAAGAGGACGTAGTGGTGACGATCAGCCACAGCGGTTATATCAAGCGCCTGCCGGTAAGCGCCTATCGCAAACAAAAACGCGGGGGAAAAGGGGTGACCGGGGCGGAGTTAAAGGATGAAGATTTCAGCGAACATCTATTTGTGGCCTCAACCAAAGATTACCTGCTGATCTTTACCGATAAAGGCCAGGTGCACTGGCTTAAGGTTTATGAAATCCCGCAAGCCAGCCGTATTTCAAAAGGCAAGGCGATCGTTAACTTGGTGCAGATGGAACAGGCGGCTAAGGTCAGTTCGACTATCCCGGTAAAGGAATTCTCCCCGGATAAATACTTGGTGATGGTAACCAAGCTTGGCCAGATCAAGAAGACCAAGCTTGAAGCTTACAGTAACCCGCGCAAGGGCGGGATCATCGGGATCACTTTAGATAAAGATGACGCTCTTATCGGCGTGGAGATGACCGATGGCAAACAGGAGCTTTTGATCGGCACCAGGCAGGGCAAGGCCATAAGATTTTCCGAAGAGAATGTGCGCGATATGGGGAGGGGGGCGCATGGAGTGCGCGCAATATCCCTGTCCAAAAAGGATGAAGTTATCGACATGGTCGTCCCACAGAAGGACTCGACGATACTGACGGTTACGGCATTAGGTTTTGCAAAACGGACGACCATTGATGAATATCGCCTGACCAGCCGCGGCGGCAAAGGGGTGATCAATATCAGGGTTACGGATAAGAACGGCGAGGCGGTAAATTTAAAGACAGTAAAAGATAACGATGAGCTTATGGTGATCACCCAGAACGGCATATTCCTGCGCTGCGCTATAAAGGATATCCGCGAAACCGGCCGTTCAGCGCAAGGTGTGCGGCTGATCAAGCTGCAGGATAAGGACCGGGTTTCCTGCGTTGCCCCCGTAATTGCCGAAGAGGAAGAGTAGATCCCGACCCTGTCGTCTAGCCTGGTCTAGGACAAGAGCTTTTCAAGCTCTCGACACGGGTTCAAATCCCGTCAGGGTCATTAAAATTTAAGGTGCTCAATGTGCGGAATAGTCGGATACATAGGTGAAAGGCCAGCCCAAGAAATACTCTTGACTGGCCTTAAGCGCCTGGAGTACCGCGGTTATGATTCCAGCGGTATAGCCGTTATTCTTCCCGGCAAAAACACCCCCTCCGTCAGAAAATCTCCCGGCAAGATCAAAGCCCTGGATAAATTACTAAGATCAAAGCCCCTCGCAGGTTCGGTAGGGATTGCGCATACCCGTTGGGCTACTCACGGAGCGCCTACCCAAAATAATGCCCATCCCCATACTGATTGCAAAAATGAAATAGCACTGGTGCATAATGGGATAATCGAAAACTACGAATCCCTGAAAGCGCAGCTGATCAAAGAGGGGCATAACTTCCGCAGCCAGACCGATACCGAGGTCATCGTGCATCTTATTGAGAAATTTTACAAAAATACCCCGTTAGAAGAGGCGGTTCGCAAGGCCCTTAAATTAGTTACCGGTTCCTTTGCCATCGCGGTTATTGCCAAACGGGAACCGGGCAAACTTGTAGGCGCGCGCTCAGGCAGCCCTTTGATCATCGGGATCGGCAAAGAGGAGAACTTTCTTGCCTCGGATGCCCCGGCGATCCTTGAGCACACCAAAGATATAATTTTCCTGGATGAGAACGAGGTGGCGGTATTAAGCAAGAATAGCTGTAAAATAACCGATCTGAACGGCAAGACAGTAACCAGGGAAACAAGGCGGATCAGCTGGGATATTGAGCAGGCGCAAAAGCAGGGGTATAAGCATTTTATGCTCAAGGAGATCAATGAGCAGCCTAAGATAATCGATAACCTGCTTGATTTGAGGATCCAAAAAAACAACAGCATTCTTTTTCAGGAGCAGGATATCCCGCTTGAAAAGTTGAAAAGCATCAAGAGTATTTTTATCGTTGCCTGCGGCACAGCTTATCATGCGGGTATGGTGGGCAAGTATGCCCTGGAATCCCTCTGTAAGATACCTACGTATATAGATGTTTCAAGCGAATTCCGTTACCGGGACCTGCTGATTGATAAGGATACCCTGGTATTGGCGATCAGCCAGTCCGGAGAGACCGCGGATACCCTGGCAGGGGTCAGAGAGGCCAAAAAACTGGGGGCTTCGGTAATTTCCATCTGCAATGTCCTGGGTTCAACCTTGACCCGCGAATCAGACGGGGTAATGTATACCCACGCCGGCCCGGAGATCGGGGTTGCCTCCACTAAGGCCTATACCGCGCAGCTGACCGCGATTTATTTGTTTGCCTTTTATCTGGCAGAGGTCCGCGGGATAATCCCACAAAATAAAATCAATAAATTACTGGAAGAGTTAAGAGGCATACCCAAGAAACAGGAGGAGATCCTTAAGGAGCAGGATGCAATTGCCAGGCTTTCCCGCAGGCACTCGCATTTTGGTTCATTCTTGTATTTGGGCAGGAATATAAATTATCCATCGGCTTTGGAGGGGGCGTTAAAATTAAAAGAGATTTCTTATATTCCGGCGGAAGGTTACGCCGCAGGAGAGATGAAGCATGGCCCGATCGCCTTGATCGATGAATACCGCGCCGTAGTCTGCATTGCCCCGGCATCAAAGGTTTATGAAAAGATGGTTTCTAACATCCAGGAGATCCGCTCCCGCTGCGGCAAGATAATTGCTATTGCCACCGAAGGAGACTCTAATATCAAGGAGCTGACTTCTGAGGTAGTATATATTCCGAAATGCGAAGAATTATTCTCTCCCCTCCTGGCAGTGCTGCCGCTGCAGTTATTGGCATACCACATCGCGGTAAAACGCGGATGCGACGTTGACCAGCCGCGTAATCTAGCCAAATCTGTGACCGTGGAATAATGTTATACATAGTCGCTACCCCCATCGGCAACTTAAAAGATATTACCTTGCGCGCCCTGGAGGTGTTGAAGCAGGTGGATTTGATCGCCTGCGAGGATACGCGCCACACTAAGATACTGCTTGATCATTACGGCATCCAGGCCCCCACCACCAGTTTTTTTCAGCACAACAGGATTACCAAAGCAGAGCATTTGCTTAAATTGCTCAAAGACGGCAAATCCGTTGCTCTGGTTTCAGACGCGGGTATGCCGGGGATACTTGATCCGGGATACAATATAATCAACTCGGCCATAAAGAATAATATTCCGATTTCAGTACTGCCTGGGCCGACTGCCTTGGTAAACGCGCTGGTATTGTCGGGTAAACCTGCCCACAAATTTATTTTTGAAGGATTCCTTCCCAACCGGACGCAGGCCCGGCGCAACCGGCTTAAAGAGCTGGCGAAGTTAAAATACACCCTGATCTTTTATGAATCCTGCCACAGGATTTTAGCTGCCCTAGAAGATATTCAAGCCGTCTTTGGCGATAAAGAGATAGCTGTAGCCAGAGAACTTACCAAAAAATTCGAAGAGGTAAAACGCGGCAGCGCAAAAGCCATTCTCGAGTCCCTAAAGGATCAAAAACCCCGCGGTGAATTTGTAATCATTCTGTAAAAATCCCACTTTAGTCCAAGAAACCGCTTTCCCAAAACAGCGGTTTTGCCCTTGAACCGCCCTTACCTATATAGCATACTTAATTATTAATACGGCTGATAAACCGCATCTTAAAACAAGCTCAACAAATGCCACATAAGCTTACCAAAATTTTATCTTTTTTGCTTTGTTTTGTGCTTATTTTTCAGCAATCCGGCTTTACCCAGATCGCTGGAGAGTTGGATCTTTCAGGCCACTTCTTTGCCCTGCGAAATAGCTTCATTCAGGACAGATTCCGCCCTCTTCACCTAAGGTACCTTTCCTACGACGCCTTGAGCAACAACTTCAACCTTCTTCTGGACAAAGGAGATTTCGCGAAGGGACTGTCCCCGCGGGAAGCTATCACGAAGGAAGACAAGGGGACTGTCCCTGAAGAGATCTTGCAGCGGGAAACCAAAACCCTGCTCAATTATTTCTTCATCGGCATATCCTTACCTAATGAAGCTTTCTGGGTAAACCTGCGGCCTGATTCACCCAATAACATTATTGACCCGGAGCTTGCTGAAACTGACGTAGGCAGGATCCTGCTTGAGGCCGACCTCCAGCTTAAGAAAGACACAGCTAACTTTACCTCACCCCAAACCCCGGAAGGAAAAGATTACTGGGATAAGCTTTACAAAAAAGCAGAAGAGCTCTACGGCAATGAGAACATAGCCATACCCACTCTCACCCGTCCCTGGATTGTTCCGGATGAGATCATCATCAGGGAGAGCTCCAACAATGCCTACATCTACAAGGCAACGCTTAAAGTCATGCTTGAACAGGATTATCTCAAAGATTCATCCACCTACAGCTTTCCGGATCAGCGCTCCAAAGTCCTGAATGAATACTCCTCTCAACTCATCAGAGAAACTATTATCCCTAAGTTAACCAAAGAAATTAACTCCTCCAAAAGATACGCCCCCTTAAGGCAAGTTTACTACTCGCTTATCCTGGCGCAATGGTTTAAACAGAGATTCTACGGCAAATCAGGCGTATATGCCTACCTCATAGACAGGCACAACCTTAATGGCTTAACCTCCAAGACCTCCTGGTCTAAAACAACTTACTTTAACGCGTACAAAGCCTCATTTCAACAGGGAGAATACAACATTAAAGAGCCGCGCTCCACTCTGTACGGCCAGAGCATAAGGAGCTATATGAGCGGGGGGATTGCTTTTGCTTCAGTATCCTCTGCCATTTCAACTGGAATTGTACCAAGCACCCGCGGGCATTTGGGGCCTGCGCCATATATAATACATTTAAATACTAAGGGTGGCTCAGCAAGCAGCCCCTTTGAGGTAGAAATAGAAGCTGTTGTATCTGCGAAGGAGCGGTCGTCTGTCGCCGGCTCGGCGCTGGAGAAGAAAAACATAACTTACGAGCTCGGAGATGATAAGGGGAGTAGGGCATATTACAGATTTAATCTTTATGATTTAGGAGAGGGGTATAAGATAGAAGTCCGCTCTCAAGATTATACGACAGCCGGCGAAATGAAATTTAAGCTGTATGATCTTCCCGACGGCAGCCGGGGGATCTTTGGCGATAATGTCTATGTTAAACCTGTCCATCGGGGTCAAGATATATATGGACATATGTTGAAAGCAGCAAGAGAGGCTTTTTTTGGCAATATAACCGAGGTAAGTGGTTTTGTAAATAACCTTGAAACCCTGCAGAGCATTTATAACGCCATTCCCAGCCGTCCCTGGGAAGAAAAGTCAAAGGTTAAAGAACTAAGCGGCATAAAGGAGAAGAATTACTATCTGCATACGGTCCCCCTGACCTCTATTTTTAAAAAAGCCATCATGGAAGCAATGAATAGCGGGACGGGCTTTGAAGAAGTGCTGCCGAACACCTTGTTAGCGAAAGCTAGGTCAGGTGGAGGGTTTTCAGAGAATGTCCGCCTGGCATTAGACGGACAAATTCCTGGCGAAATAATCCTTAAATCAAACAGGCCGGTTCAGCCTGCAGGTTTAGCGTTTCAAAATCAAAGTGGCGCCGGTTCCCCCATCGCGAAAAAATCGGATTCTTTTTTGCCCGGCGAAACGCCAGGGCAGGGAGAGTCGGTAGACCTCAAGAAAAGGAATTTTCTGATAGGCCTTGGGGCAGGTTTAGGGATAGCGCTGTTACATGGCCCGGCCGCAGCAGCAGATGCCGTTTTTGGCGCTAAAAATAAAAAGGGAGAAAGCATAGTAATCGAGAGGGCTGAATTTCGTATTCTCGAAACTAAGGTAATTCCTTCTAAAGACGGCTTAAGGAAGGTAAAAGCTATAATTGTTGAACCGGTTAACGGCGAGCGTTTTAATGCCAACGGGTTTTATAATTATGATCTGGATATGGTTGTTGTTATTCGCAGCCAGGTGCAAAAGATTATTGATAAGTATATTTATCCTGTGCTCGCCGGGAACAGTAATACAATTCCTGTTTGGGATGAATGGGCAGGGCCTAATATAGCGTCTTTAAGAATGGCATATGCGAAAATAATACAAGAAACATTCAAAGATGCTAAAGGCAGAAAAGATTGGAATAATATTGTTTTGGCCGCCCTGGAAGAGAATATTATTTACCATGAATCAGAGCATGCTTTTAACCGCCACCGCCAGCTGGATAATGACAAGATAGGAGAAAAGATAGCCAGGGTAATTATTGGGCTCGGAGGTAAACCTAGAGCAGAAGGCGTTAGAGAAAACGCCAGGGATGTTACTAATGAACTTGATGCCAGGCTGAGGAGCTTAAGCGGGAACTACCCGCAAATTGAAATCTTAAAAATGCTTAATTTTGTCCAATCAGCGGTGATAAACAACATTGATTATTTTGCGATGAGCATTATTTTTGAGGAGCTTTGCCAGGTCAGTCTGTTCTCTGGCATAGGACCGGAACAAGTAAAGAAATTGGCGGATTTTTTCCAGGGTTTTTCCAAAAAAGATGCTAAACAGATGGAAGGGGAATTAAGAGGGCTTGTGATGAAAATCCAAGCCAAATATGGGCTTCCCGAGCATCTGGTATGGCGAAGAGATTTATTAACCGCTTCTATTGTGAGCCCGATTATTGCCGGGCTTGGGAAGTTCTTGGATACGGCAAAAGAAGAATCCATGCAGCAAGGGGCAATCGAAGGGCTTCCCGTTGCTACGGCATTTAAAGACATAGAAAAATCCGTCGGTTCGCCGGTTGCGGATACCGTAAAGGCTGCCGTGGTCAGTCCGGTGCAAGGATTTTTAGGACGTCCAGCGGATGGTATTGTATTTCCCCCAGATTTGTCTCAAGAACAGATTGAGGAAATTAAGCATAGCGAGGGGGGCAAGAGAGTACTAAGAGAGGAAAACGGTGAGATTAAGATACAAGATTCGCCTTGGATTCAAATAAATTCAAGATTTGAAGAAATTAATGCGTCCTTTAAAGATATTCTTGGAGGAGAATTGTTTGATAAAATCTCAGCTTTATCCGAAAGCCGGAAGGAAGAGCCGGTATATGTTCTTGGGTGGGGAGCCGGCGACTTAACCGAGATAATGGATTTGCATGATCGCCTGAAAGCAAAAGGCAGAAATAATGTATTTATTCTTGCTTTTGGAGACACTTTTTATCCAGCCTCCAGGCCCATTCCAGATAACATTTTATTTATTGTCGATACGGATACAAAATTGCAAGAACGGATAAAAGAATTTTTAGGGAATGGTAAAGTCGATATCATCTATAGCTATACATCGCTATGGCACCTTTTGCCAACTCATAATGAAGACAGCGCAAAACTTAAGAGATTTTTTAGCCACCTTAGAGAGTTGGAAAACTTGCTTACAGAAGACGGATTCATAGTGTTTGATTTTGTGCCGGAACAACACGGGTGGGGAGGTTATATTCAACAATACTCCTCACAAAATGGCAGAGCTTTAACCGTGAAGACATATAATGCAGAAACAGGGGTAGCCCTTTTGATAAGATCTAAAGTTGCCGCCGGCTCGCCGATGCGGAATCCAGTCAAGGTTGCGAGGCCAGGGATAAACGAACCTTTGGAATATTCGACAGAAAGGTTAAAACTTATACAGGATAGATTGCAAAGACAGAAGGAAATATTAGCGCCATTTAGGCCCGTGCAAAGCCTGCAACAAGAATTCCCAGGCACACTACAGGCCGATGATATAACAGCGTTAATAACAAAAAATAGAGGAGAAGCATGGGCTGTTGATTTGTCGCGGCGTATAGCAGTGGCCAGAGGTGATGAATGGGGTAAATTTAGAGATGATCCAGTTGCCAGAGGGTTGGTAGAAGGCCCCGCGCAAATGTTGGTAACTAAAATTAGAGAAAAGGGTGGTCTAACTTCTTGGTCAAATGCATATGGTCCATATTTATATGGAGTAGTTTGGGCACAAAGGGATGGAGTTTTTTATTTCACCCCTTTAACAGAGCAGGACTATATTTCTTATGAGAACCTTGCTTTAGGAGGGGTAAGTCCATTGGAAGCAAGAGATCAAAAGGAAGATAACTCTGTTGGCGGTATTGATATGCGGTCGCTGCCCAAGTATACGAAGGTGGAAAAAGTAACAGCTGGGAGTCCTTTGGTGAAGCAGGGACAGTCCCCTTCGGGGACAGCTCCTCTTTCTGATAAGGAATGGCAGGAGATAGAGAGGATGGCAAATTCAGGAATAGCGCCTTCCTGCGAACGCATAAGAGAATATCTTTTGTCTCTGCAAGATCCAAGCACCCAGATAGACAGGGTCCTTGCCTGCATCGCCGATATTTTGAGGCAGGAGGAGGAAAAGGCCTGCGGCACGGAATCTTCTTTAAAGGAAATCCTGGTTTTGCTTGAATCAGGTAAGCCGGTAAATGAATTAAGGCTGGCATTAATAAATATACAGGTTCTCGCAAAAGAACCGCAATTGATAACTCAATAAAAGGGACGCTTACCTTCCCACAGGTTTATCAGCCAAAAAGAAGGTTCCCTATTAAGCGTCCCTTTTTCTTTGTAATCTCTAGCGGCGCCCTGGAAAAATATGCCCTTGACAGGATACCTTTCAGGTGCTATATTTATATCAATAAATTAACCCTTTAAGCTGGCTCTTGAGAAGCTGGCAAGGAAGAAATGAGTAAAATAAGAAGACCAAAATTAACTATCCGCCATAATCAAAGGGCGGATTTTTTTGTACATGAGAGAAAAAGCCAAAATATTGGATAAAGAGGCGATTGCCAGGGCGATAACGCGCATTGCCCATGAGATCATTGAAAAAAACAGCGGTACGGATGAGCTCTGTCTGGTAGGCATAAGGAACCGCGGAGTATATATTGCCCGGCGTATTGCCGAGTGCATAAAGAAGATCGAAGGAAGGGATGTTCTTGTCGGGAGCTTGGATATAACGCTTTACCGTGATGACCTGGCGCTGGCTTCGGGCCAGCCGATAGTGCGCAAAACCGAGATAGATTTTGATATTAACAACAAAAACCTGGTATTGGTTGATGATGTGCTTTACACCGGAAGGACGATTAGAGCGGCATTAGATGCGCTAATCGATTTTGGTCGGCCAAATTCCATCCAGCTGGCAGTTTTGGTGGACCGCGGCCACCGCGAATTACCGATCCGGGCGGATTTTGTAGGCAAAAACATCCCCACCTCTAAAAAAGAATCTGTGGAGGTGCGTTTGCAGGAGAGCGATAATACCGACGAAGTGGCAATTACGGAGAAGGATTAGATGTCCTGGACAAAGAAGGATTTATTGGGGCTGGAGTATTTAACCAGGGAAGAAATAGAAATAATTCTTGATACCGTAGAGTCATTTAAGGAGGTCTCTACAAGGGAGATCAAGAAGGTCCCGGCCTTGCGCGGCAAGACCGCGGTAAATCTTTTCTACGAACCGTCAACCAGGACAAGGGTTTCCTTTGAGGTAGCGGCAAAAAGGCTCTCTGCGGATGTAATTAATATCGCTACCGAAACCTCCAGCGTCCGTAAGGGAGAGACCCTGATCGATACGGGGAAAAATATCCAGGCGCTAAAAGCAGATATAATCATTATGCGGCATAATTGTTCGGGTGCTGCGAATATGCTGGCCCGGCATCTAGATATAAGCGTGGTAAATGCCGGAGACGGCTGGCATGAGCATCCTACGCAGGCATTGCTGGATATTTTCACCCTTAAAGAAAAGCTGGGAAAAATTCAAGGCCTGAATGTAACTATTGTCGGCGATATCGCCCATTCCCGGGTTGCCCGTTCTAACATCTGGGGGCTGACTAAATTAGGGGCCAATGTCACGGTATGCGCTCCGGAGATGCTGCTCCCGGTTGAAATAGAAAAAACCGGGGTGAAAACCTCCAGCAATATAGATGAAGCCCTGAAAAACGCTGACGCGGTAAATGTTTTGAGGATGCAATTTGAACGCGATGAAGGGACGGCATTCCCCGAGCAATTGGATTATTTTAAGAAGTTCGGGATCACCGTGGAGAGGTTAGCCAAGGCCAAAAAGGATATAGTGGTTATGCATCCAGGCCCGATCAACCGGGGCATTGAGATGTCCAGCGAGGTCGCCGACGGTGCAAACTCGGTAATTTTAGAGCAGGTAACCAATGGCATTGCCGTAAGAATGGCGGTTTTATTCCTGGTAGCCCAGGCAAGGGAACTAAAAACATGAGCATACTGATCAAAGGCGCAAGGGTCATTGACCCGGCAAACAAAATTGATGGCCTGAGAGATATTTTAATTGAAGGCGAAAAAATATCCCAGGTTGCCAAAAATATCAAAGCCCATGCAGAGAGCATAATTGATGCGGCAGGCAAAATTGTTAGCCCGGGGATCATTGATATGCACGTGCATCTGCGCCAGCCCGGAAGAGAGGATAAGGAGACAGTGGCTACTGCCACATCCGCAGCTGCCAAAGGCGGGGTGGCCACTGTTTTAGCCATGCCGAACACTAATCCGGCTATGGATTGCCCAGAGAGCATTGAACTGTTAAAAGGAATAATCGCTAAAGACGCCAGGATCAATGTGCTTATCTGCGGAACTATTACTAAAGGTCGCCTGGGCCAGGAATTAAGCGATATCCTCGCGTTAAAGAAAAGCGGAGCTTACGCAATATCCGATGATGGCTGTTCGGTAGATAACGATGAGCTGATGCTTGGGGCATTTAAAAAAGCAAAGCAGTCCGGGCTCCTGGCCATTTGCCACAGCGAGGATAAAATACTTTCAGGAAGAGGGGTGGTCAATCTCGGGTTTAATTCTACCCGCCTTGGTCTGCGCGGCATACCAAAGGAATCGGAATACAGAAGAGTGGAACGGGATATTGAACTGGCAGAAAAAGCTCAAGCGCCGGTTCATATCGCCCACGTGAGTTGCCGGGAGTCGGTAGAGATCATTGCCACGGCTAAGAAAAAAGGAATCAAGGTAACCTGTGAAACTGCCCCGCATTATTTTTCACTTACCGAAGATGCCCTTTTAGGGTATGATACAAACATGAAGATGAACCCTCCCTTAAGAAGTAAAAGTGACCTGGCGGCGATAAAAGAGGGATTAAAAGACGGGACTATTGACGTCATCGCTTCCGACCACGCCCCGCATACGGAGAATGAAAAGGATATTGAGTTTGAGCGCGCGGAGTTCGGGGTGATCGGCTTAGAAACCGAATTAGCCGCCAGTATAACCGAATTGGTCTACTCTAAAATATTGGACTGGAGGCAACTGGTTGAGTGTCTCGCGGTAAATCCTGCAAGGATCTTAGGCATAGACAAAGGGACTTTAAGCGAGGGCAAGACAGCGGATATAGTGGTTATTTCTCCCGAAGAAGAATGGCAGGTCACTAAGGGCGGCTTGATCTCAAAATCCAAAAACTGCGCATTTATCGGGCGCACTTTAAAAGGCGCGGTAGATTATACGATATGTAACGGGAAAATAGTTTATAAAAGGTAAAGATGGAATTTATTGCCGATTTTCATATCCATTCAAAATACTCCCGGGCGACCAGCCGGGATATGGATATTAAGCACCTGGCAGAGTGGGCGCAATTAAAAGGCATTACTTTAATGGGCACCGGGGATTTTACGCACCATCTCTGGCTGGAAGAGCTAAAGCATAACCTGGAAGACTGCGGGAACGGCCTCTTTAAACACGCCGGAATTTATTTTATGCTCACCGCCGAGGTAAGCAGCATTTATTCCAAGAATGGCCGCACTTACCGCATCCACAATTTGATTTTCAGCCCTTCATTCAAAAGCGTAGACAAGATAAATGAACGCTTAAGCAGGATCGGTAACCTGGCCAGCGATGGTCGGCCGATATTGGGTCTGGATGCCGCAGAACTTGCGCGCATTGTTTTTGATATTGACGAAAACTGCATGATCGTCCCCGGCCATATCTGGACCCCGTGGTTCAGTTTGTTCGGCTCAATGTCAGGGTTTGATAAGATCCAGGATTGCTTTGAAGAGCAGACCCCAAAGATCTTTGCGCTGGAAACCGGCCTCTCTTCGGACCCGGCAATGAACTGGAGGCTTTCGGCGCTGGATAAATATACGCTGATCAGCAACTCCGACAGCCACTCTCCGCAGAAGATCGGCCGCGAGGCAAATGTTTTTAATTGCGAATTGGATTATAACACCATTCGCGAAGTTTTGAAAACCAAGGACAAGGGAAGATTTTTGTACACCATTGAATTCTTTCCCGAGGAGGGCAAATACCATTTTGACGGCCATCGTCTCTGCGGTGTGCGGCTTTCGCCGAAAGAAACAAAAGAAAATAACGGCAGGTGCCCTAAATGCGGCAAACCGGTTACGGTAGGCGTGGCAAACCGGGTGGAAAAACTTGCCGATCGGCCTGAAGGTTTTAAGCCGGAGAATGCCATACCCTTTAAGAATCTGATCCCTTTTGATGAGATAATTGCCGGGGCAAAAGGCGTAGGCAAGGGTTCGATAAACGTGACCAGAGATTATCACGGTTACCTGGCGAAATTCGGAACAGAGTTTGAAGTTTTACTCAGGGCTTCAAAAGAAGAATTGCTCAAAAACCTGCCGAAAAAGGTTGCCGAAGGGGTTTTGCGGGTGCGTCAGGGAAAGGTTGATATCAAGGCTGGGTTTGATGGCGAATATGGCACGATCTCTATATTTGAAGATAATGAAGAACAGGGAAAAGGAGAGCAACAGTTAAGTTTATTTTAAATATGCGCCTGTAGCGCAACGGATAGCGCATCAGCCTCCGAAGCTGGTGGTGCAGGTTCAATTCCTGCCAGGCGCAAAAAATATGCGAAAGAAAATAGTCTCAGTTATTGGTGGGCGTCATTGTAATGCTGAAGTGGAGCAATTAGCCCATAGTTTAGGTTTAAAACTGGCTAAAGTGGTTGATATTTTAATATCTGGCGGTTTGCAGGGAACAATGAAGGCGGTTTGCTCTGGTTTTAAGGTCAAAGGTGGCCTAACTATCGGTATTATACCGAGTTACGACAAAAAAGATGCCAATGAATTTGTAGATATAGTTATACCCACGGGCTTAGGCTTAGCCAGGAATGTGCTGGTGGTTAAAGCAGCGGATCTGGTAATAGCGCTTCCAGGGGAAGCAGGCACGCTATCTGAGATCGCCTATTGTTTACAGTTTGGGATCCCGATAATTAGCTTAGGCTCTTGGGATGTCAGGGGGGTTATTAAAGCCAATACTGTTGATGATGTTATTACACAGGCCAAAAAGATTTTAGGAGAGAAGTGAAATGCAGAAGAAGGTAGTTATCTTAGGAGGAGGGCCGAACAGGATCGGCCAGGGCATTGAGTTTGATTATTGCTGCTGCCATGCGGCTTACGCGCTTAAGGAAGAAGGCATAGATAGCATCATGGTGAATTGCAACCCGGAAACAGTCTCTACCGATTATGATACTTCCGACCGTCTTTATTTTGAGCCGCTTACCTTCGAAGATATTATGAACATTATTGAGCTGGAGAAGCCGATAGGGGTGATCGTGCAGTTTGGCGGCCAAACACCGCTTAACCTGGCTGTTCTTTTGCTTCAGGCGGGGGTTAATCTTCTTGGGACAAGCGCCGACAGTATTGATATTGCCGAGAACCGCAAGCGTTTTAAACAGCTGCTGGATAAACTGGGATTGCGGCAGCCGCAGAGCGGCACGGCATTTACATTTGAGGAGGCAAAGGAGGTAGCTACAAAGATCGGATATCCGGTATTGGTCCGGCCTTCCTACGTATTAGGCGGCAGGGCAATGGAGATCGTTTATGACCAGAATGTCCTGGAGAGGTTCATCAAAGAGGCGGCAGAAGTCTCCGGTGAGCACCCCATTCTGGTTGATAAATTCCTGGAGGATGCCATTGAGGTGGATGTTGACCTGGTAGGTGACGGAGAGGATTTTATAATCGGCGGGATAATGGAACATATTGAGCAGGCCGGGGTGCATTCGGGGGATGCGGCAATGTCCATCCCCACCTATACTTTATCCGCCGAAGTGCTAAAAAATATCCGCCAGGCAACCGTGCATATGGCCAGGGAATTACATGTGGTGGGTTTAATGAATGTGCAGTACGCGGTAAAGGATAACCTGGTTTATGTGCTGGAAGTCAATCCCCGGGCCAGTCGTACAATTCCCTTTGTTTCAAAGGCGATCGGCGTGCCTTTGGCAAAGCTGGCAACCAAGGTCATGTTGGGCAAAAAGTTAAAAGAGCTGGGATTTACCGAAGAAATTATTCCCAAACATGTCTCCATCAAGGAATCGGTGTTCCCCTTTAATCGTTTTCCCGGCGTTGATATAATTCTTGGCCCGGAGATGAAATCTACCGGCGAGGTTATGGGTATTGACGCGGATTTTGGCCAGGCCTATATAAAGAGCCAGCTGGCCGCGGGCCAGAAGCTGCCTACGAGAGGCAATGTTTTTATCTCCGTGCATGACCGGGATAAAAGGGATGTCATCCTGGTGGCTAAAAAGCTAAAAGATATGGGATTTAAGATATACGCGTCAGCCGGGACAGCCGCGGCATTAGCCAAAAGCAGCATTCCGGCAAAAATCCTGCCGAAGATCTCCGAGGGTAAGCCAAACGTCCTTGATCTTATGAAAGAGGGCAAGATCCAGCTGGTGATTAATACCCCTTCAGGCAGGATACCCAGGATCGATGAGGTAAAGATCCGTTCACAGGTTATTTTGTATGGCATACCTTATACCACGACCATATTCGGGGCGATCGCCTCGGTCAGCGGAATAGAAATATTGCGGAAGAAGAAACTCAAAGTGAAACCTTTGCAGGCGTATTATAAGAATAAAAAGAGAAAGAGGGTAGGTAGTAGTTAGTAGGTAGAATGCAGGGTGAAGATTATGCCGGAACTGCCAGAGGTTGAGACTATCAAAAGGGATTTAACGAAGACGATCCTGGGTAAGAAAATAACCGGGGTTTGCGTGAATAATCCCCGGGTTATCCGCGAACCATCGCCGGCGGAATTTAAGAAATCTCTTGAAGGCCTGACTGTAAAAAATATACTGCGTCGGGGGAAACTGTTGATCTTGGAGCTCTCTAACGGCAGGGCCCTGACCATACATTTAAAAATGACCGGTCAGTTGGTTTACCCGGGAAAAATCAAGAACAGCCGCGTGGCCTTTCATCTTACCGGCGGGAGCGCCCTGGATTTTAATGACCAGCGTTTATTCGGAGAGTTGCGTTTGATCAGCGACTGGAAAAAGTTGAAGTTTGTGCAGGGCCTGGGCCCGGAGCCTTTTGATTTGACTTCCGCGGATTTTAGGGATATGCTCTCTAAGAAGAAAACCAAGATCAAGCCCTTGCTCATGGACCAGGGTTTTATAGCGGGTATCGGTAACCTCTATGCCTCCGAGATATTATTCCGCTCCAAGATCAACCCGCAAAGGCCCGGCCAAAGCCTGACCAATAAAGAAAAAGAAATCCTGTATCGGGAAATAAAAAAAGTATTGACCAGCGCGATCAAACACGGCGGTTCTTCAGTAGATGATTATGTGCGGGTTTCAGGCAAGCCGGGGGATTATGTGAGATTTCACCAGGTGTATGGCCGGGAAGGGAAACCTTGTTTTGTCTGCGGGAACCCGGTTAAAAAATTTACTCAGGGAGGAAGAGGCACTTATTTTTGCCCGAAGTGCCAGAAATAAATTATGAAAAAACGCCTTAAGATCAACGGAATAATTATCTTCTGCGCCACAGTTATAGTCGCGTTTTTCCCCAAGGTCTTCTTTCGCAGCAATGGCTCCGGAAAGATACTGGAAGAATATATAGAAATCATGGGTTTTTCCCTCATTCTCCTAGGGCAGATCATCCGGGTTTCCGCGCGCGGATACAAGGCAGAGCATTCCCGGGAAGGCCAGGTATTGATCCAGGGAGGGCCTTATCAGGTCGTGCGCAATCCCATGTACCTAGGGATATTCCTCATCGGTTTAGGCGTAGTATTAGCGGTTTTTAAATTGTGGGTAGCGGTTATATTCATCATGATCTTTGTCATCCGCTATATACTTCTTATGTACGGGGAGGAAAAGAAGCTGCGCTCCGCATTCCCGGATGCCTACCGGCAATACTGTCAAAAAGTACCCCGTATCTTACCGAAACTATCAACCCTGATCAATCTGGATATAAGCGAATACCTGCCTATCAAGTTATCCTGGCTTAAAAAAGAGATCGGCTCGATCTTGGCACTTCTTTTCTTTACGCTATTGGTAGGATCTTGGGAGGATATTTCCCGCGAAGGAATTGCCGCTTATCTTAGAAATGGTATCTGGCTGTTTTTCACGTTTGTTTTATTTATTATTTTTGTGATCTTGCTCAGCAAACGAACGGATAATGAGAATGAGGCCGGCGCAAATAAAAGCTAAGATAATTTCCAATAAAAGGTTTAAGGATAGCTATTGGCATTTAGAGTTTGAATCCAGGCTGATCGCCGAAAGCGCGTTGCCCGGGCAATTTGTAAATATAAAGGTAGCTGACGGTGTTGAGCCGTTGTTGAGAAGGCCGCTCAGTATTCACGGGACAGCGGGCTCAAGGGTCAGGCTTTTTTACGAGGTTGTCGGCGCGGGCACGCGGCTCCTGTCAAACAGGAGGGTGGGGGAGTTTTTAGATGTTATCGGTCCGCTGGGCAATAGTTTTTCGCTTCCCGGCAAGCTGCAAGGCGTAAAGTTTCAGCCGCCGATTTTAGTTGCCGGAGGAATGGGGGCTGCACCTTTAGTGTTCCTGGCAAAAAAAATAAGATCGAGCAGGCCTTTAGTTTTGATCGGAGCAAGAACCAAAAGCAAGCTCCTTTGCAGCCGGGAATTTAAAGCGCTGGGTTGTCAGGTGAAGATAGCCACTGATGACGGCTCAGGCGGGTTCAAAGGCAGGGTTACAGAGTTATTAATACAGCTTTTGCGACAGGAGATATCAAGTGTCAGAGGATCAGCCATTTACGCCTGCGGCCCGCGTCCGATGTTAAAAGCTGTCACGAAAATAGCCTGCGAAAACAATATTGACAGCCAACTTTCCCTAGAAGAGCATATGGCCTGCGGGATCGGGGCATGTTTAGGCTGCGTCGTAGCTACTAAATCCGGATACAAAAGGGTCTGTAAGGATGGCCCGGTTTTTTCAGGTAAGGAGTTAACTTGGTAAAACAGGTAAAGCCAGACTTAGACGTAAGAATCGGGAAGCTCGATTTGAAGAATCCGGTAATGGTTGCCTCTGGAACTTTTGGCTATGGCGAGGAGTTCGTAGATTTCATCGATTTGAAGAAGCTTGGAGCCATTGTCACCAAGACTATTACCGTCAGTCCGCGTTTGGGCAATCTTCCTCCCCGGACCTGCGAAACCCCTGCCGGCATGCTGAATTCCATCGGCCTGGAGAATCCCGGTATAGATAAATTTATCGCGGAGAAACTCCCATCCTTAAAAAAACTGGATATCCCGGTTATCGTAAGTATCGCCAGCATTGAGGACCCGGATGAATTCACTGTTCTGGCCCGGCAGCTGGATAAAATAAAGGAAGTATCCGCCCTTGAGTTGAATATTTCATGCCCTAACTTGCATAAGGATAAGTTAATCTCGCAGGATGCCAAAGACACCTTTGAATTGGTAAGTTTAGTGCGTAAGGTGACGGGAAAGTGCCTGATAACCAAGTTGTCTCCCAATGTGATTTCGATCTCTGAGATCGCTTTAGCTGCCGAAGCAGCCGGAAGCGATGCCGTGGCCTTAATTAATACCCTTGGCGGTATGAGCATAGATGTAGATAAGCGCCAGCCCAAAATAGCCTCCTGGTCAGGCGGTTTAAGCGGCCCGGCGATCAGGCCGGTGGCGGTGAAAATGGTCTGGGAGGCGCATAATAAAATTAAGATTCCCATTATCGGCATGGGTGGTATAATGGATACCCAAAGTGCTTTAGAATTTTTTATTGCCGGGGCCAGCGCCATAAGCGTAGGAACGGCAAACTTCATTAATCCCCGGGCAAGCATTGAGATCATCTCCGGGTTAAAGGCATATATGGCGGATAATAATATGCGGAATTTAAGCGTTCTTATCGGAAGTTTAAAGGCATGCAAAGATTAAATAAGCCTGAGATCATACTGGCTTTGGATGTAGATAAGCTAGAAGAAGCCAAGGGTTTTGTGGACAAGCTTTATCCTAAAATAAAATTATTTAAGATTGGAAGTCAATTATTTACTGCGTATGGTCCAGAGGCAGTAAAGATGGTAGGGGATAAGGGTGGAAAGGTTTTTTTAGATTTAAAATTTCATGATATTCCTAAAACGGTATATAGTTCGATTATATCTGGTACCAGCGCTGGCTTAGCTGTCACTCGTTATCCGGCTGATGTAGAAAAAGAAGTAAAACATGCTGTTACGCGACCTGTATTTATGATGACAGTTCACACTAAGGGCGGTCAAGCAATGCTAGAGGCTGCTGCAAAAGGAGCTGCTGAAAAATCCAAGGAGTTGGGTATCGAGAAGCCGCTTATTATAGGAGTGACGCGTTTAACTAGCGATGAAGATAACGCTGATACATTGAAAGAAGTTCTTCAGGCAGCTCAACTTGCCAAAGACTCAGGATTAGATGGTGTCGTTTGTTCAGCGCTTGAAGCTGAGAAAGTAAGAAAAGAACATGGAGAACATTTTATTATTGTTACCCCGGGAATAAGACCGAATAACGTTGCTGTGGATGATCAGAAACGCACAGCTACGGTAAAAGAAGCAGTAAAAGCCGGAAGTAATTTTTTAGTGATCGGCAGGCCGATATTAAAGGCGGATGATCCACTGGAAAAAACAGAGGAACTTTTAGGAGAATTATCCCGCTGATGGCGGGATGTCACTAGATAAGAATATTGGGGGTGTTCCATATGGCGCAGGAAATTAAGGATCTGATCGCAAAGATACAACAGGAAGGCGTGAAAAAAGCGCAGGATCTGGCAGGGCAGATCCAGGCCCAGGCCCATGAAGAGGCGCAAAAGATTATTGCCCAGGCCCATGAAGAGGCGCAAAAGATTATTGCCCAGGCCCATGAAGAGGAAAAAAATACCAGGCAAAGCATGGAAGGAGCGTTAAGTCAGGCAGGCCGCGATTTCCTGATCTCCTTAAGGGCCCGGATCAATGAAATACTTGACAGGCTGGTAGCCCAGAATATCCGCCAGGCCTTGACCCCTGAGGAGTTGGCCGGGATCATCTCCGGGTTGATCAAGGGAGCGGTGAATAAGCCGGCAGCAGAGATCATTATTACCCTTAGCCCGGAGGACCATAAGCATCTGGAGAAATCTTTCTTAAAAAAACTTATTGAAGAGACTAAATCAGATATCGTGCTTAAATCCAGCGACCAGATAAACGCCGGACTGCGCATCAGCTTTGATTCCGGAAAATCGCATTTTGATTTTTCCGATTCCGCCTTAGCGGAATATATCAGCGCCAAGATCAGGCCCGAACTAGGCCGCATATTAAAAGAAGGATAAATGTCCAGCTACTATACTTATTTTATCTCCAGCCTCCCGATGCTGCAATTCGGCAGTAAGCCCGCGCTTACCTTAAAGGATTTTCTTAACCGTTGCGCGGAGTTCATTCCCCGGAAAGATGCCGCTCTTATCAAAGAGGCGCTCTCTACAGATGGTTATGCTTTGAAGGTATCCGCACCTGCTGCACTCTTAAAATGGAGGGAGTTTGATCTGGCATTGAGAAATGAGCTGGTCAAGGCCAGGGCCTTGCGCAAAAAAGTTGACCCTGCCGGATTCTTACGCAACGATACATATTTTGATATGAAGATAATCCATATTGCCCAGGCGGCTCTGCGGCATACGTCAGTTCTGGAGGCAGAGAGGTATTTGGATCTTGAGCGATGGAATGTGCTTGATGAGATATCCCGGGGGCATTATTTTGACCTGGATTTTCTCCTGGCTTATGGATTGAAGCTGGCTATCTTGGAGCGCTGGGCTAAGATCGAGGCAGCGGACAAGGCAGGGCTGTTGGAGAAAGCAATACCTAATTAATCTATTACAATGCATAAAAGGATCGGGCATATAGTAGAGATCAACGCGAATATGGTGACTGCCAGGCTGGATGATTTTGTCATCCAGAATGAGGTGGCTTATATCCTGCATGAGGGTTTGCGCCTGAAGGCAGAGGTTATCCGGGTAAGGGATGATCGGGCTCAAATGCAGGTATATGAAAGCACATCGGGATTAAAGGTGGGTGAGCAGGTTGAGTTTAGCGACGAACTTCTCTCCGCCGAGCTGGGCCCGGGATTATTGGGCCAGATCTTTGACGGCCTGCAGAATCCCCTTCCCGCGTTGGCCAAGGAATGCGGATTTTTCCTTAAAAGAGGGGTTTATTTAGAGGCCCTTTCGGATACCGAATGGGGATTTACCCCTTTGGTAAAAAAAGGGGATCATGTTTTAGCCGGCAGCAAGCTGGGGTTTGTCCCGGAAAAGGTTTTTAAGCATTATATTATGGCCCCTTTTGGCCTTAAAGGCGTTCTTGAGGTAGTTGAAATATCCACTCAAGCCAGGCACAATATTAAAGAAAAAATCGCTGTTCTAAAAGATGAGTCAGGCAAGCTTCACGAGGTTTTCTTAAAGCAGAAGTGGCCGGTTAAACTTCCCATCCGGGCATATGAGGAAAAGTTAAAGCCGGTTGAGCCCCTGATAACCAAGATGCGGCTTATTGATTCCCTGTTCCCGGTGGCTCGCGGAGGCACCTATTGCATACCCGGGCCATTCGGCGCCGGGAAGACAGTTTTACAGCAATTGACCAGCCGCCATGCGGAGGTAGATGTCGTAATTATTGCCGCCTGCGGAGAGCGCGCCGGAGAGGTAGTTGAAACTCTTAAAACATTCCCCGAGTTGATCGATCCGCGCACGAACACCCCTCTTATTGACCGCACAGTGATCATTTGCAATACCAGCTCTATGCCTGTTGCCGCCAGGGAATCTAGTGTTTATACCGCGGTGACGATCGCCGAATACTACCGCCAGATGGGTTTGAATGTTTTGCTATTGGCGGATTCAACCTCCCGCTGGGCCCAGGCAATGAGGGAGATGTCCGGCAGGCTGGAAGAGATTCCCGGAGAGGAGGCCTTCCCTGCTTATCTTGAATCGCGCATAGCCTCATTTTACGAAAGGGCCGGGTTAGTCAGGCTGCATGACGGTTCTACTGGTTCGGTCACTATCGGAGGAGCGGTAAGCCCTGCCGGAGGAAATTTCGAAGAGCCGGTTACCCAGGCGACCCTTAAAGTGGTCGGCGCCTTTCACGGGCTCTCCCGCGAACGGTCCGACTCACGCAGGTATCCGGCGATCGATCCCCTGATAAGTTGGAGTAAATACAAGGGATTTATCGACGAAAAGCAAGAAAATGCCGGCCATGAGGCCCTGCGCAAGAGTTATGAGGTCTCCCAGATGATGAAGGTCATCGGCGAAGAGGGGACCTCGCTTAAGGATTATATAGCTTATCTTAAGGGCGAGTTTTTTGATTTTGTTTACCTGCAGCAGAATGCCTTTGACCCGGTGGATGAAGCCACCCCCAAAGAAAGGCAACTCTACATCTTTGGTTTTATCCATGATATATTGCTTGCTGATCTTAAATTAGAGGACAAAGAGCAGGCCTTGCGCTTCTTCCAGAAATTAAGGCAGTTGGTGCGCACCTGGAACTCAAGCGCCTGGATGAGCCCGGAATTTAAGCAGACAGAAGAAGAGATATCAATATTGCTGGAAGAGAAGAAGGCCCGGGAAGAAAAATAAAATGCAAAAGGTATATACCAGTATTAGCCAGATCGCCGGGGACGTGATCATTGTTGAGGCCGAAGGTGTCGGTTACAATGATGTTGCCCGGATCTATTCCCGCCGGGGCACAAGCCTTGCCCAGGTTATCCGCATTGCGGGGGGAAAGGTTTCCTTGCAGGTTTTTGCCGGAAGCCGGGGTATCTCTACGGGTGATAAGGTGCGTTTCCTGGGCCGGCCTATGGTCGTCTCTACGGGAGAGGATCTGTTAGGCCGCATATTTAACGGCAGCGGCCTGCCTTTGGACCGCGGCCCGGAGATCTCCGAGAATATGATCGATATAGGCGGGCCGCCGGTCAATCCGGTAAAAAGGATCATTCCCAACAAGATGATCCGCACCGGCATTCCCATGATCGATGTTTTTAACTCCCTGGTTGAATCACAGAAGCTGCCGATATTCTCCATTGCCGGACAACCCTACAACGAACTTTTGGCCAGGATCGCCATTCAGGCCGAAGTGGATATTATTATCCTGGGCGGTATGGGATTAAAATACGACGACTATCTGTTCTTTAAGGAGACATTAAGGCAGCATGGGGCTTTGAACCGTTCCATATTTTTTATGCATACCGCCTCCGACCCGGTAGTAGAATGCCTTCTGGTGCCGGATATGTGCCTGGCAGTAGCCGAGGATTTTGCCTTAAAAGGCAGGCGCGTATTAGTCCTTTTAAGCGATATGACCAATTTTGCCGACGCCTTAAAAGAGATATCCATAACTATGGAGCAGGTCCCTTCCAACCGCGGTTACCCTGGAGACCTTTACAGTCAGTTAGCCAGCCGGTATGAAAAGGCGGTTGATTTTGAAGGGGCCGGGTCCATCACGATACTGGCGGCAACTACCATGCCGGGCGATGATGTAACCCATCCTGTGCCGGATAACACCGGCTATATTACGGAAGGCCAGTTTTATCTTAAAGACGGGGTTATCGAGCCGTTCGGTTCATTAAGCCGGCTCAAACAGCAGGTCAACGGCAAAACCCGCTCCGACCACCGCGCGATAATGGATACGATGATCCAGCTTTTTGCCAGTTACCGCCAGACAGTTGAAAAACAAGCCATGGGTTTTCAGATGAGCGCCTGGGATAAGAAGCTGCTTAAATACGGCGGGCTTTTTGAAAAAGAGATGATGTCTCTTAAAGCGAATATTCCCCTGGAAGATGCCCTGGATCTGGGTTGGGAGATCTTAGCCGAGGCCTTTACTCCCGAAGAAACCGCGATCAAGCGCGCGTTAATCGAAGAATACTGGCCGAAGAAATAATGGCAAAAATCAAGCTTACCAAAGGTGAATTAAAAAGGCAGCGTGATGCCTTGGCGCAATTTTCACGCTACTTACCCACCCTCCAATTAAAAAAGCAGCAATTGCAGCTGGAGATCTTGCAACTGGATTTACTCCTCACAGAAAAAGACCAAGGGCTGCTTAAAAAAAATCAGGCTGTCGCTAGCTGGATCGGCCTGCTTGCCGATGAAAAGGTTGACCTAAAACCATTTTTATCCCCGGTTAAGATAATCACCCATCCTAAAAATATAGCCGGAACAGATATTCCCGTATTTGATGCGGCAGAATTCAATGAAGCGGATTACGATCTATTCATTACCCATTTATGGGTAGACACGGCTATCGCCTCGCTAAGAGCGGTTATTGCCTTAAAGAAAGAAATTTCCGTGATAGAGGAGGGGATAGTTATATTGCGCCATGAGCTGCGCATTACCAGCCAAAGGGTCAATCTTTTTGAAAAAGTAAAGATCCCCGAGGCCCAGGAAAATATCCGGCTGATCAAGATCTATGTCGGAGACCAGATGGCTAACGCCGTGGGCCGCAGCAAGATCGCCAAAAGAAAGATAGAGGAGCTCGCTTTGGCAGGAGGGTTGGCATGATCGTTCCCATGAAAAAGGCGGCGGTGATCACCCAGGCCAAGGACAGCCTGGATGCCTTAAATAAACTGCGCTCAAGCGGGGTCCTGCATGTCCGGCATGAGCAGCCTCCCAAAGGCAGGGATATTACAACCCTGCATGAAGAGATCGCCTTGTTTAACCAGGCCTTAAGTATTTTATCCGGTATCAAGGCTGCAGCCAAAGAGGCCTCCGGCCGCAAGGAGGTATTTGACGGTAAATTTGTCTGCCGGCATATAATTGATCTGTATAAGCGCAAAGAGCAATTAACAGAATATTTGCGCTCCCTCTCTACGCTTATTAAACAGTATGAGGAATGGGGGGATTTTGACCCGCGGGAGTTTACGGAGTTGGCGGGAAAAAACATTTTTGCCGGGTTGTATCAGATACCGGTTAAGCAACTTAAACAGCTTGGCAATGATATTGCAGTCAGCAAATTATCCGTTAAGGGAGGGATCGTCAATTGTTTGCTGGTTTCGGTTAAAAAGATAGATATCGGCCTTAAGGAGATTCCCTTGCCCCGTATGGGCTTAAGCGGCATGCGCAGGCGTTGCAGCCAGGACGGCCAAGCCGTTCGGGGCATAGAAGAGCAGCTTATCGGCCATCTTGGTTGCCAGCCGGATTTGAACAGGATCAAATCCGGGCTGGAGAAAGAATTGGAATTTCAGGAGGCATTTTTCGGAATGGGGCAGGCAGAGGAGCTTTCTTATATCAGCGGCTATATTCCTTTTGACAGCGTAGAAAAACTGACCCAGCAGGCAAAGCAGGAGCAATGGGCATTGATCATTGATGAACCGGGCCTGGAAGAGAATCCTCCGGTGCTGTTGCGTAACCCGGCCTGGATCAGCGTGATCAAGCCGGTATTTAAGTTCCTGGAGATACTGCCCGGTTATCATGAGCTGGATATCAGCCTGGCCTTCCTTATATTCTTCAGCATCTTCTTCGGAATATT